>JANNQQ010000125.1:0-1500 GCA_031400835.1 Actinomycetes bacterium
GCACGTACCCAACACGCGACAAGTGGCGTTGCTGTGCGCACTCTTGCTGCTCCCTGCGTGGATGCGAGCGGCGATTCAGCCCGCACTCGTGCCTTCCCGCACCACGGGCGTGGCGCCGCTTGCCGTGCACTTCGACGCGACCGGGACGACCGCAACCGGGGCGATCCCGTTTCACGAACTGAGGTACGACTGGACGTTCGGCGACTCCAACGCTGGCTCCTGGACGACGTCGGGTCTGGCCAAGGACAAGGGATTCGGACCCATCGCGGCGCACGTGTACGAGCAGCCCGGTACCTACACCGTGACCCTCCGGGTGATCGATGTGAACGGTCAGACGGTCAGTGCGACGCGCACGATCACTGTGAGCGATCCTGCGGTCGTCTTCGCCGGTTCGAACACGGTCTGTGTCTCGAGGAGCGGCAGCTTCGCTGGCTGCCCGAGCGGCGCCCAGCAGGTCTCGGAGACGACGTTCGAAGGCGGGGTCCAGCACGCGGGCACCGGCACGCGCGTTCTTTTTCGCCGGGGCGAGGTCTTTACGTCGTCAGCGCGGAAAGACATGAACGCAGCGGGTCCAGGCATCGTTGGAGCCTTCGGTAGCGGCTCCCCGCCGCGGATCGATTCGAACCAAGCCGGCGCAGTCATTCGATTCGGAACCAGTGGAGATGACTGGCGATTGATGGATCTCGATTTCGTTGGCCCGGGAGTGACGAACTCGAAAATGCTCGACGACGGCGGCGTAGTGAGCCGCCTTCTGCTGCTGCGGGTCGCGGTCTCGAACTTCCACAGCGGCGTGATGCTCACCTACGGGCAGGCCGCTCTAAACGCCCAACGACCGTTCCATCACGAGGTATTCCTCGTCGATTGCGACTTCCGTCATTTTGTCGGAGGGGGAGGCGGAAACGGCGCATTCATGGCTCTCGTGCGCTCGGGAATCCTCGGAAGCCGGTTTCAGGATTCCTTCGGCGCCGAGCACGTCCTTCGCTTGACGCGCGTGGAGTCGGTCGTCGTGAGCAACAACTACCTCGCGGACGCACCTGCCGGCCGACATCTGCTCAAGATCCACGCAATGCGCGAAACGTCGCCAGTCCCGGATCCGCGATCGCATCACATCGTGATCTCGGACAACACGTTCGCCGGTGGAGACAATGGCTGGGACGTGACGATCGGGCCACAGAACGACCTCGAGGATGAGCGCGTCAGCAACGTGCTGATCGAGAGGAATCTGTTCCGATCCGGCGTGGCTGGGACGGCCGGGCTGATGATGTGGGGCAGCGATACGACCGTGCGAAACAACGTATTCGACAAGTCGGCCGTTGGGGGCGGGCGCGCCGCTCGGGTCGGGCGGCGCGGCGTCGAGCCAACTCCGGATAGCGTTCACTTCGATAACAACACTTGCTTCACGTCGACCGGGCAAGTCATCTGCGCGACCTTCAGCGGGACGAACCACCGAGCGGTCAACAATCTCTCGGTCGGTGACGCGGGCTCAGGCGTTGCGACGGG
>JANNQQ010000126.1:0-5294 GCA_031400835.1 Actinomycetes bacterium
CAGCTCCACCCGCTGTTGCGCGATCAGCGTGCGCTTGCTGGCATCGGACGAGCCCATTCAAACGAGATCCTTTGGCGCGCGAAACTCTCACCCTTCCGCCTGTCGCCCGATCTCAGCGACGACGAGGTTGCGCGGCTAGCCGAGGCGATCCACGTCGATCTCACACGAGCTCTCGATATGCGCGCAGCTGGCAAGGGCGACGCCGAGGTGTACCTCGTCCACGGTCACTACGGCGCACCTTGCGCGGCCTGCGGCGACACCCTGCAACGCGTCGCATTCGAGGAGCACACCATCACCTACTGCGCGACGTGCCAGACCGGCGGCAAGGTGCTCAAAGATCGCCGCATGTCACGCCTGCTGCGGTAGCGCCTCCGGGCGGCCTGGTGAGGATTGCGTGCGTTCGACCCGGAACGGCAGCTGTCTTCGGGGCCTGCGGGAATCAATCGATCAACCATCTAAACTCGGGTGATGACCGGGCTTCCCCACGTTGACGATATGCAGGCCTCAGCGCCACCCGTGCAGCTCGCTCTCTCACGCGCAGGCGTGACGAGCGTCCAGAAGGCAATCCGGATCCGTCGGGGCGAGCAGGAGATGCTCATGGCGGCAACGATTGACTGCACCGTCGACCTCGGTAGAGATCAGAAGGGCGTGCACATGTCGCGCTTCCCGGAGCTCTTCGACGAGGCAATCGATGAGGGTGTTCTTGCGGAGGGAATGCTCGTCGAGATCCTTGCTGACAAGATCGCCCGCCAGATTGTCGAACGTCAGGAGGCGCTGCGGGCAGAGGTGCGGATCACGGCACGCTGGCCGATCCGTCGCCGAACACCGGTCACCGACCTACCGACCCAGGAGATGGTGTCCCTACTTGGGATCGCAGCCGCAACCCAATCCGGGTCGCGGCGCGTAGTCGGTGTCGAGGCAACGGGGATCAACGCATGCCCATGCGCACAGGGCCTCGTCCGTGGTCGCGCCGCCGAACGCCTTGTCGATGAGGGGTACGGAGAAGCGGAGGTCGAGCGGATTCTCGATCTCGTTCCGATCGCCACGCACAACCAACGCGGCCGCGGAACGCTGCTCGTTGGCACAGCGCACGAGCTTGATGCAGAGGACCTGGTGGGAATCGTCGAGGGGTCGATGAGCGCCCCGATCTTCGAGCTCCTCAAGCGGGCCGACGAGTTGTATGTCGTCGAGCACGCGCACCTGCAGCCACGGTTCGTCGAGGACTCGGTTCGCGTCGCCCTCAAGGGCTTGCTCGGGAAGTACCCTTCGCTCGCCGATGGTGACTTCGTTCTCTCGCGGCAGCTGAACCTCGAGACAATTCACGACCACGATGTCATTGCCGAGCGCTGGGGGACGATCGGCGAGCTCCGTTCCGAGCTCGCGCAAACTCCAGGAAACGGCTCGCAGACGACCCTGGCGGACTGGCTTACCGGCTAAAAGCGATCAGCGCTTCGCGAGTGCTTTGAGGGCAAACACCGCGCGTACGTTCACTTCCTGACCAAGCACAAGGTCGCACCGCAGGCGCCTGCTGCATTCACCTGTCCAACCCACGAACCGGCTGCCTCGGGCGGGAGCCGCCTCAAGACTGACAACCGTGCCAATGTCCCACTCGCTGACGCATGCAGAGCTGCAGTCGACTCCGGGCACGTTGCTCCGAACCCTCCCTGCCCCCTGGACCTCGAGGGTGAGTGGCACCTGGCCGTTGACGAGCCGTAGCCATCGCGAGTCCTGGAGATCGGGCCAGTTTCCCTCGTGGCCGTAGTAGTCATCGCCGCCCACGTCCAAGCGGAGAGCGTCAAGGCCTGCGTGAGATGCGATGGGCGACAGCAGATCGAACGATGAGTCGCAAACGTGCAGCTCCGACCCTGCACACCTATTGGGCGGGCCCTGACGCGGAGCTCCACCGAGGGCATGGAGAAGCTCGTGTGCGCCAACGACCTCCGATTCCACCGCAGGGCACGCCGCGAGAAAGACGATTGCTGTCGCCGCCCCGTCCGCTTCTCCACCGCCTTGTCCGCACATGCGGGCCTCCCCCGCGGCAACGGGTCCGTCGTAGTACACAAGGGACTTCTCGAAGGGAGAGCCATCGCTTGCGATCAGAACTGCGCGGGTGATCCGCTCGGCGCGGCCGGCAAGTGGCGCTAGCGTCGCTTGGCTGTCGGGAAGTTGCAGAGTCTCGACCTGCGGTTCAGTACCGCAGGAGGCAGAGGCGAGACGGAAACGGGGCTCACGCTCTGTGTCCTGAGTCCGCCACCAGGCAGTGATCGCGCCGACGTCGGAGCTGATGGCCTCACGCCACTGATCGCTGCGATCAGGGGCGTCACGGCCGAAGGCGTAGACCACCCGAATGACGCGCCCCCCGACGGCCGGAGTCCGCACCGAGGCAGACAAGCTCGTGCACGCGTTTGACGAGATTGCCTCATCAGTCGCAAGACCAATCGCCAGAAACAGCGCAATCGACGCGAGCATGAAGCGTATGAGTGGCATCCGTACCGTCTCCCTCCAGCGAGCGCCTCGTTCCGTCCGTGGAACGAGGTGTGCAACGCGCGCTGGTCAGGTGTTCGGCAGGAGACGCCGCCCATCAAGGGGCAGGTACCGCCACGTGGTGCTCGGGCGTGTGTTACTTGCGGCGGATGAAGAGAGCGCGTGCGTCGGTGTTCTTCGCCATTGGTAGGCGACATGTGGGCGCGCTACCGCGACACGCACCCGTCCACCTCGAGAACTTCCAGCCCTTCGCAGGCGATGCGCGGAGAGCCACCGTCATAAACGACGGCCTCTGGCTCACGCACCGCGAGCTACAGGCTGCGCCAGCGCCAAGGATGCGTCCCGATCCCTTGATCGTCAACGAAAGCTTGAAACTTGCAGGTGCGAAGACCGCCGACACCGCCTTCGCAGCCTCCATCACGACAGAGCAGTCCTGGACACCGGTGCAGCCACCCTCCCAGCGAATGAACCGCTGGCCATCGGCGGGGAGCGCTGAGAGGTCGATCGGTGAGCCCGTGTCCCAGTCTGTTTCACAGCTCGCGGTGCACAGCACTCCGGGAACGTCACTCTCGACTTCACCGGCCCCGCGAATCGTGAGACTCAACCGCGCTTGCTGGTTCACAAGCCGCAGCCACCTCGAGTCCTGGACGTCGAGCCAACCACCCGAATGTCCGTAGTAGTCGTTGCGACCGACGTCGAGCGCCAGCGCCGTCAGCGGAACCAAGCCTGCATAGGGGAACAGGATGTCCGACTCCGAATCGCACGGGTGACCCAGCGAGTCGGGACACGCACTCGGAGCTCCCGGCGCAAGCGCCCCGAGGGAGTGAAGGAGCTCGTGCGCCGCCGTCGTCTGCGTCGGCACGCCGCTACAGGTCTGCAAATACACGATTGCGATCGCAGAACCAAAGGGATCGCCACCTCCCTGGCCGCAGAGGTTGGTCTCATCCACCGGTGCGTCGTAGTAGACGATGTACTTCTGGAAGACCGAGAGTCCACCCGCAACCGCCACCTCGTTGTAGATCCGCTCGGCCCGTGAATCCACCGGGCGCAGCTCCGCGACCGTGCCTGGGAGGCGCTGCACCGTGAGGTCGATCTGCAGACCACAAGGAAAGGGAAAGACGTCGAAACGGGGCTCCCGGTCGGGATCCTGTGTGCGCCACCAGCTGGCGATCCCGTCCATCTCGGCCGAGATCCGACTTGCCCAGTCGGCACTGCGATCCTCCCCATCCGACCCGATTGCATAGATCACGCGAATCGTCCGACCCGTGACGCCAGGATCGCGATTCTCGGTCGCGGTACTTCCGCACCACGCTGCCGCCTTCGCCGTTCCTGGCCAGGCGAGTGGAACAACAGCTAGCCCAACGAGCAGGGCGAGGATGACAAGAGTCTTACGCACGCCGCCGTCGCCTACCATCATCCGAGGATCCGGTCAGGGCACGAGACCCGGCGGGGCGCCTTCGCGCGATCCCGTGCGAGGATTTGGTGTCCGCGCGAACCGCGACTCGGTGCCGTTGAGTAGGCGGCCCACGTTTTGCCGATGCAGGGCTACCACTGCAGCGCATGAGGCGGCCGCGAACCCAACGATCGGCCAGGACGCGCCAAAGAAAAAGCACGCAACGGGCAACGAAAATGCCGCCGCAAGCGATGCCACCGAGGCGTATTTCGTGAGGATGAAGAGGACGAGCCAAATCGCGAGGCATGCCAGTGCCGCAATCGGGGCAAGCGCGAGAGTGACGCCGCCTGCAGTTGCGACCATCTTGCCCCCTTTCGAAAACCGCAGCCACACCGGCCGGGCATGCCCAACCATCGCGGCAGACCCTGCTGTAACGGCGACCCAGTCGCCGCCGATCTTGAGACCCACGAGCGCCGGCACGAAGCCTTTCGCCACGTCAAGAAGGGCTACGGGTACGCCGAGCCAGCGGCCATAGACGCGGAAGACGTTTGATGCGCCGATGTTGCCGCTTCCAACCTTGCGAATGTCTTCACCGCGAAAGAGGCGCGGGAGAACAAGTCCGAACGGGATAGAGCCAAGGAGATAGCTCGCCACCACGATCGCGACGTTGCTTACCACGTTCAGGAGATCGGGATGTCGTAGGCCACGATCCACCCGTTGACGACATCCCAGTCGAGGTTCTCAAAGAACGCATCGATGTATGCACCTCGATCGGTCTGGTAGTCGAGGAAGTAGGCGTGCTCGTGCACGTCGAGCGCGACCAGCGGCGTCGCGTTCCAGACAGGAAAGGTGTTCTGCGCATCGCCGAGATAGTTGAACAGCCGACGCTCGTCGCGATCGTACGCCGTCCACGCCCAACCCCTTGCTGCGATTGCAGTCGCCCGCAGGTCGTTGCGCCAGGCGTCGACCGAGCCAAAGTCGCGGCGGACGAGATCGCCAAAAGGCCCCGATGGGTCCCCGCCCTCGCCACCAAGGTGAGCGAAGTAGACCTCGTGATTCTTGATCCCGCCGATCGCGAAGGAGAGGTCGACCTTGAGTGCGCGCACGTCCGAGTACACCTGGTTCGCCGCGTCTCGATCGACACCGGCGAGTCGCCCAAGGATCTCGTTCCGCTTCACGACGTGCACCTGATAGAGCCGATAGTGCGCCTCAATCGTGGCACGGGAGATGCCATTCAGCCGCAGGAGTCTCCCATCAAGCGGGCGGGCAGCGATCTCAACAACATCGGACATGCGGTTTCTCCTCAATCGAAGCGGCGAAGCAGCGGCCTGAGCATATCCTTGGGGATACGACGTCACCCCCCGACCTTTGATCGAGAGGAGCCCCAACAAGATGCCCTATTCCGTCCCAGATCTGG
>JANNQQ010000127.1:0-1696 GCA_031400835.1 Actinomycetes bacterium
CCGCGTCGGTCTCGCCCTCACCGCCCTGGATGACCCGGCTCGCGTGCTGCACCGGGCACCGGAATGGGTCATCTCACCAACCGCGCCCTACGAGCGGCAAGGTGACATTCCGAACGCCGTGTTCCCGTGCGGGCTCATTCACGACGAGGCCTCAGGCGACCTACGGCTGTACTACGGCGCCGCAGATACGACTGTCTGCGTCGCTACGGCCAAGCTCGATGACGTGCTCGACGCCGTTCTCGCCGGCTAGGAGCTAGCCGAGCGATACAAGGTCGCGAGGATCGTCGCCGGGCAGGTCTCCAACCAGGGTCGCTGTCACCCAACTCGCGAGCAACTCGACGTTACCGCCGTACGTGCTGAGGAAGGCCGTGTCGGCGCAGTCTCGCCCCGTCGCGATCCGCAACATCGCCGACCTCGGTGCGAGCAAGGTGGGATCGACGACGTGCCACGCGTCGCGGACGTACGCCTCGACGACGGCATGAAAGTCCATCGGCGCAAGACCCGGCGCATAGACAGACACAACTCGAGCGGGAACATCCATCGCCCGCAGGAGCGCCACCGTGAGGTGGGAGTAGTCCCGACAGACACCCTCGCCCGCAAGCAGCGTTGACACCGCCCCGTCAGTCGGCTTACTGCTTCCCGGAACGTACTGGAGTCGCCCGCCCACCCATGACGACACCCCCGCCAGCAGTCCCTCACCATCGAGTCCTGCGAATTCGCTGAAGGCGAAGGCGCTCAAGCGGTCGGACTCGGCGTACCGACTCGGTCGCACGTACGTGAAGAGATCTGCCTCATCGGTCGAGGCGGCCGCATCGCGGCCCGTGACCGTGGCGGTGTACTCGACGACCACTCGTCCCGCGTCTGACTCGACACGATGGACGCGCCCGAGATGGAGTCCGGCGATCTGCCTCACCGGTAGTGCTATCCCGCCGTTTCGCACGTCGAGGCTCTCAGCCAACCGCCCTTCCTCGGGCGGCCCGTACGTTGCGCTGGGTAGCGCAACCTGGAGGTAGATGACCGCAGGGTCGATGACGTCAAGCTCGAGTCGGACGGAAACGTCGCGGCGCATCGTTCCATCGTACGAGTGACGACATCGCTGCGCTGTTCGGGACAACGTGTAAGGGTTCGGTTCGGCTCGGGGAGATCGGGCTCGAGACCGGATAGCCTCACCTCGGTGGGAGGTCACCGTCAACGTGGATTCCCCCCTTCCAGGGGTGGCGGCGCCCCCCAAAGCGGCCGACGATGAACACCATGCGTGTGCGTCTCGTGGCTACCAGCCTGCTCGTGATGGCGATCGTCGGTCTTGCGAGCCCTGGGCTCGCCTCGGCGTCGCAGCTGATTGGTCGCAACGCGACCGATATCCGCCTTCGGGCCAATGCCTAGGGCGAGGCGTTGCTCTCGTACACGTCGAACGCCAAGCGGGTCGACGTGCTCGCGTGGGGCGCAATGAACGCGGTCGCGCCGACGGCGGGAATCAAGCAGACCGCCCTGCGCCTGGACTATGCAGGCGGTTGGGGCAAGTACCGGAGGAATCTCAGCCGGACATTTGTCAACGGCTGCGGTCCCTACACAGGGCCTGCGCTGTCATGGTTCGTCACCGCCTGCACGATGCCGGACGGGAGTCACTGGGCCGTGCAGTCGTGGCAGCGCGCCCTGCCGAACCTCGGATTCGATCCCTGGAAACCGCTTCAGAGCA
>JANNQQ010000128.1:0-8445 GCA_031400835.1 Actinomycetes bacterium
GGTCTCCGTCACCTGGCCGTGATCGGGGCGATCGCGCGGCGCGCCCGGAAGGCCGACGTGGTGTACGCCACCAGCATGATCCGCCGATCCGCCCTCGGAGCCGCGATGGCCCGCAGGCCACTCGTCGTGAAATTGGTCGCAGACGAGGCGTACGAGAGAGCACGCCGGTCGGGTCACTTCGTTGGGTCACTCGAAGCCTTCCAATTGGCTCCAGGCTCTGTGAGATCAAGGCTCCTACGCTGGTCGCGCACCGCAGCCGTGCGTCGGGCGCGTCGCGTGATCTGCCCAAGCGACTACCTCCGGCGAATCGCGCTTGGTTGGGGTGTCGATGCAGAGCGTGTGCTCACGATCTCGAACCCAGCGCCAGAGGTCTCGGAAGGCTCTGGCGAAACCATGCGATCAGGTGGAGAAGGTCAGCTCTCGCTCGGCTTTGCGGGCCGACTGACAGCTCAGAAGAATCTCGGAGCGGCGCTGACCGCGCTCGCGGCAGTCCCAGGAGTCACACTCTCCATCCTCGGCGACGGGCCTGAGCGGCAAGAGCTTGAGCGGATCACGGGTCAGCTCGGACTCCGCGACCGGGTGCGCTTCCTCGGCGGCGGGAGCCGAGACGATGTGCTCGTGCTGTTCCGCTCGGTCGACGCGTCTCTGCTGTCGTCCTCATGGGAGAACATGCCGCACACCGTGCTCGAGTCGCTCGCAGTGGGAACGCCCGTGATCGCGACCGCGGTGGGTGGTGTCCCGGAGGTCGTGCGCGACGGCGAGAACGGGCTCCTCGTCGCACCGAACGACGCGGCAGCGCTCACGGCTGCGATCCGCAGGCTCGTCGAAGAGCCTGCACTCCGAAGGCGCCTCGCGGAAAACGCTCGGCCATCTGTGGCCGCGCTCGCGGAGCCTCTGATCCTGGCCCGAGTTGAAGCTCTGCTGGTAGAGGTCGTCGGATGAAGAGACGTGTGCTGATGGCCGGCCGCACCCGCTACGACCTGCCGCTTTCGTCATCCCTCGCTCGGAAGTTCGCTGCGCTCTCGGAGAGCTTCCAACTTCGCGTGCTTGCGAGCGCAGGGCGGACGGGCGGGTCAGACCCCGATGATCTCTTCACGCTCAGCAAGGCTTTTCCGCTCCGTCGTCTCGACGGCCCGCTCTTCTACGCGCGCTTCCCATTCCGGGTGGCTGCTGCGCTCCGACGAGACCAGCCCGACGTCGTTCTTGTGCAGGGCGCGCAGGAGACCGCACTCGCGCTCGCTGGCCGCTGGCTTGCTCGGTCACAGGCAAGGATCGTGCTCGACCTCCACGGTGACCCTGGTGCTCCC
Organism: Actinomycetes bacterium; assembly: GCA_031400835.1. Classification (GTDB taxonomy): domain Bacteria; phylum Actinomycetota; class Thermoleophilia; order Gaiellales; family Gaiellaceae; genus Gaiella. Next base: position 1,308 of record JANNQQ010000128.1, read on the forward strand.
ACCAGGCTCTACGGGTCGCCCGGGCGCCGCGCGCTCGCGCCGATCGCCGACCTGTTGGCGCGCAGGGCGATCCGCGGGGCCAACGGCGTGCGGACGCTGTCGCCGTTCACGAGCGAACTCGTGCGCAAGCTGGGGGTTGAGCCCTCTGCCGAGTACCCAGCCTTCATGGATCTTGGAACCTTCACCGCGTCGGCCCCTGTGGCGCCGCCCGCCGACCCCGTGGTGTTGTTCGTCGGCGTGCTCGAGCGTTACAAGGCGCTTGATGTGATCGTCAAGGCATGGCACCTTGCCGCGCCTCGCGCTCCGAGTTTGCGGCTCCATGTGGTTGGCAGGGGCTCGATGCAGGCTGTCGTCGAGGAGCTCGTCGCCGCGTTTCCAGAGCGAGTCACGTGGACGCCGGAACTGTCCACGCCCGACGTTGCCCGCGCGATGGACGCGTCGAGCGCGCTCCTCCTTGCATCCCGCTCGGAGGGGCTTCCGCGCATCGTGGTCGAGTCGCTCTGCCGCGGGCGGGCGATCGTCGGTTCCCGTGCGGGCGGGATCCCCGATGCTGTCGTCGATGGCGAGAATGGGCTGCTCGTGCCCGTGGAGGATCCGAGGGCACTTGCCGACGCTCTGGTGCGAATCGCAACGGAGCCAGAGCTCGTCACTCGACTCGGCGAGGGAGCAAAACGCTCGGCCGAGCAGTGGCTGACCACACCGGAGGAGTACGCCGCTCGGACGTCCGAGCTCGTCGAACACGTGCTCGGGGTGACGTCGTGACCCGGCTCGTCTTCGTCACGCAGGAGGTCGACGCCGACAGCGCAGTACTCGGTGCAACGGTGGCCAAGCTTCGCGCCCTGGCTGCGCGGTACGACGAAGTCGTCGTTCTCGCAGACCGCACCGTGGACGGCGCACTGCCTGCGAACTGCACCGTGCACCTGTTCGCAAGTCGGTCGAAGCTTGGACGGGGGTTGCGTTTTGGTCGGGCGCTCGGACGGGAGGTGAGGCGACGTCCCCGTCCCGACGCAGTCGTCGCCCACATGTGTCCTATCTACGCCGTGCTTGCCGCGCCTATCGCCAGGCCGTTCGGAGTACGGGTCATGCTCTGGTTTACGCACTGGCGCGAAGGTCGCCTCCTTCATCTCGCCGAGCGCTTCTCGAACGTGGTGATCACTGTCGAGGCTCGTTCGTTTCCGTTTGCCTCAGCGAAGGTCATCCCGATCGGGCACGGGATTGACCTCTCCGGTTTCTCGTGCGTCGAGCGCGAGCATCGCAACCCGATGCGCCTCGTGGCGCTCGGCCGAACCTCGCCCGCGAAGGGCCTTGAGGTCATCGTGCGCGGTGTTGGCTTGGTACCCGGTGTCTTCCTCAAGATCGTTGGTCCGTCGCTGACTGATGAAGAGCGCACGCACCGTGCCCGCCTTGAAGCGGTCGTCGAGGAGCTTGGGCTCGCCGACAGGGTCACGATTGGGCAGCCGATTCCGCGCGGCGAGGTGCCCGCACTTCTCGCCGGTGCCGATGCGCTGGTTAACAACATGCGTGCCGGCGCAACCGACAAGATCGTCCTTGAAGCGTCTGCGACGTGTCTCCCTGTGCTCGCGTCGAATCCGGCACTCGACGGGCTGCTCGCTGCGGAGCTGCTTTTCGACCGGGAGGATCCAGCATCGCTCGCCGATCGAATTCGCTCGCTCGCGATCGCCGACCGCGGTGCGATTGGACGAGAGCTGCGCGCCGGGGTCGAGCGCGACCATGACGTCGAGGGCTGGGCCGACCGCGTAGTCGCGGTGGCAGCCGGCAGGGCAGCGACGTGAGCGGCGTCGTCCTGCATGTGGCCAAGGCGTCTGGGATCTCTGGCTCCGAGAACCACCTGCTGCTCCTGCTGCCGGGTCTGCGGGAGCTCGGGTGGGACGCGCGGTTGTTGCTGCTCCACGAGAACGAGCCAGGAGCCCTCGAGTTCGCCGCTCGGCTCCGCGCGGCAGAGGTTCCCGTCGAGGAGGTGACGCTCGCACGATCGTTCGATCCGCGCGCCTTCCGGCGCATTGTCTCCCACGTTCGAGACACGCGTCCGGCGTTGCTTCATACACATCTCGTCCACGCCGACTTCTACGGCCTCACGGCGGGTCGGCTCGCCGGGGTCCCGGTATTGGCGAGCACGAAACACGGGTTCAACGCGTTCCGGGATCGGAGGGCATTCGGCATCGCCGATCGCACCGTCGGTCGCGTGCTCGCTTTGCATATCGCCATCTCGCATGGCCTCGCCGAGTACCTCGCAGCGACCGAGGGGTTCGGGCTCTCCGACTTCGATGTCGTTCACTACGGGATCGAGGCCGGTCCGGAACCACAGCCGCCCACTCCAGGCGCGGGACTCGCGGTGATCGGACGGCTGATTCCGATCAAGGGCCACGACACACTTCTGGCAGCGGTCGCCGAAGTGCCAGACGTCAAGGTTGAGATTGCCGGTGAGGGGCCACTGCTCACGACGATCCGCGCGGATATCGAAGCGCGTGATCTCTCCGAGCGTGTGCACCTTCTGGGTCGCGTTGCCCCCGCGGGGCCTGTGATGGAACGGGCTGCGATCGTGGTCGTCCCATCACTCGGAGAGGGGTTTGGCATGGTCGCGCTCGAGGCGATGGAACGCGGTCGCGCGGTGATTGCGAGTGCGGTTGGCGGTCTTCCGGAGATCGTCGTCGAAGGCGAGACGGGTCTGCTCGTGCCACCGCGCGACCCCGCTGCTCTCGCGGCCGCGATCCAAAGGCTTGTCGCCGACCCCGAGCGGATAGTCGCGTTGGGTGCAGCGGGACGCCGTCGTGCAGTTGAGGTGTTCGGTCAGGACCGCTGCACAGCTCGCACCGCCGAGCTCTACGAGCGTTCGCTCTCTGCTGGCTGATCGCGGCGGTTCCGCGCCCAGGTCACGGCACGCTCGATGGCAAACGCAGCGAGCAGCGCGAGGAGGAAGTCCCACGGCGCCCGGTAGCGAACGGTTCCCGCGAACACCATCGCCATCGCGGTGTTGTAGGTGAGCAGCAGCGCTGCAAGTGCGACGTAGCGGCGAGGCGCCAGGAAGGCTCCGGCGAGTGCCAGCGCATACAGGAGGAGCACGTACGCCGGTTCGAGCGTCCTCTGAGCGATATCGACCACGCCTTGTTGTCCCGCGTCATCGGCCTCAACCGAGAGGAACGGCGACCACAACATCGTTGCGGCCTGACCGGCGAGACGGGCCTTCTCGCCCGGTTCGTCCCTCCAGAACGTGGTCACCTCGTCCTGGTAGAACCGCATCTGGGCGCACTCGTCGACCGGCACGGGCTTGCCTGTCGCGAGGGCCATCTCGGCCGCCTTCTCGGGCCACGGAGGGATGCCTGGGAGCTCGGGAACGTCATCGATCCACCCTCCTCGGGCGAGGATGTCGAACGTCGCCGGGTTGTTCGCTTTCCACAAGGCGCGTGCGTCGGTCGTAATCGTCAGGCATCCGATCGTGACCTGGTTGCGCAGCGCCCAAGGAGCAATGACGGCGGCGGCCGCAACCGCGACGAGGGCCGCGTACGCCAACGCTCGGCGGAGCGGGCGCAGACGCCAGACGAGGAACGGCGCTAAGACGAGCGGGAGCAAAATCAGCCGCGAATTGCCGAGGATCGCGAGACCGATGAGAGCGCCCGTCGCAACCGCATAGCGCGGTGAGCGACGTTCGTAGGCGATGAGTGCCGTGAGCGTGAGCGCAGCAAGTAGGAGTCCGTCGAGCAGCTCACGGTTGATGTGCATGTCGTGCCAGACGACGTAGGGATGCAGCGTCGTGATGAGTGCGGCAATCACTCCGACCCGCGTCGAGTGGAGCCGCGACCCGATCGCGAGCACCAGGAGGGCGGTCATCACTGCCAGGAGCGTCTGCGCAAGCCCGACCGCGAGCCACGAATGGCCGAAGGGCCAGTAGAGCCCCGCGAGGAACCAGGCGTAGAGCGGCTGCGTATACGCGCTCGGGACATCCGGCAAGAAACCGAACGTGCCACTGCTCACGAGGGTCGTCGCGAAGGTGTGGCTCTTCTCCACGTATTCCTCGAGAATCGTCCCACGCTCGATCGCGAGCACGGCGAGCCGAGGGAGCGCTGCGACCAGCGCGACCCACAACACGGCCGCACGTGGTATCCGTTGGGTCATGGCGTTCACTTCTCCTGAACGGTACGTCGTCGTTTCGTGTCACGTTGAGCAACCACTCAACGATGCGGTCTGGCGCGCGTTCTCCGAGCTTCAGGCCCGTCGGCCGGGAGGACTTGTCGTGGCAGCGTTGATGCGCCCTCCCGACCACGAGACGGGAGAGAGCGGCGAGGTGTGGCTCGAGCGTGCCGCGGAGGCTGTAGCTCGCGGTCCGTTCGGTCATCACACACACTGGACGAGCCCAACCCACGCCCGGCCCACCGGCGACGGTGATCCCGGAGCGAAGGTACGCCGCGAGAGTGCATGGCTACGCCAGCAGGGACTCGCGCCAACGCTCTTCTGCGGGGGTGGGTGGTACACGGACGCTGGCGTGGCAGCCGCCTGTGCTGAGGCGGGCTACGTCGACTGCACCGCCAGGGCCACCAGACCGACGTATCTCCCTCCCAATGCTCGCTGGGCAGAGCTTGCTGGTCCGGCGCGGATCGCACTTGACGATGGGGTCGTTCTCCGCGCGCTTCCGACCACACACAGCGCGGGGGACGCCTTGCGAGCCGCGCTCAGACGTTCGCTGCCGCCTGCGTTGCACGTCTACTTCCACGACACCGATCTCGTCGAGCCCAGGCGCCGACGGATCATCACCGCAGCGCTCCACCTTCTCGGAAAGCGTCGACCAGCGATCGATCTCGATGAGCTAGCAACGTCCCTCCACGGCGCACCGGAAACAGCGTGGGCCGCGGTCGCGCGAGGTAGCTGACGAGCGGGTGTTCGGGCACCCGCCGAGTAGCGCCGCGGAAGAGCGTCGTAAGTGGCTCTGAGACACAAAGTCCGACTTTGTGTATCAGAGCCACTTGAGAAAGCCCCGGCAAGGCCGTCCGCACGGACGCGGAACGCCAACGCGCACACCCCGATTACCGACGCGCCGTCTAAGCTTCCCGGGTGCCGACCGAGGCGCCCCCGACGCCGCCGGAGGTGGGCGAGACGCCTGCCCCAGCGCCCCCAGAGCCGTCTGCAGAGCCGACGGGCGACGTTCGGCGCTCGCAGGTCTACCTGCTTTCGCGCGGGCCATGGACGACGCTTGTTCGACGCGTCGTCGGTGTGGTCACACTCGCCACGCTCGATGTGGTGGGCCTTGCGATCGGCGTCTATGTCGCTCTGGTTATTCGCTCGGCGCTCTTCGAAGACACGATCTTCTGGTCGCTTCTCTGGGAGGGAGGGCCGCGCGAGTGGTTGCCGTTCCTCGCGCCGATCACCGTGCTCGTCTTCTTCCAGGTAGGTCTCTACGCCCCACGTGAGCTTCGCGCCGGACCAGGCAAGGTGCTCAGTGGTCTCGTCATCGTTGCCCTAACCGTGCTCGCCTTCGGTCTGGGGACGGGGTACGAGTTCACGACGACGGGGTTGATTCCGAGCGCGGTGGTCACGAGCGCTATCGCCATCGGTGCGCTCCGCGCGGCCTATGCGTCGGCTTCGCTCGAGGTGCTCAAGGTCGTCGGCGTCCGGCGGCGCATCTTGCTGCTCGGTGAGAGCAAACGGCTCGCACACCCGCAAGCGCAGCTGCTGGCCTCACGCGGAGTGATCGGGATCGAGATCGTCGGCGCGGTCGCACGAACCGAGGTTCCGGGGCTTCGACTCCTCGGGTACGGGCTCGCCGATCTCCCAGCGATCTTCGAGCACGAGCGCCTCGATGAGCTTGTGCTCTCCGAGGCGGACTTCGACGAACGCACCGTCCTCGAGGTCGTCCACCTTGCCCATCGGTTCGGAGTCAAGGTCAAGCTTGCTCCCTCGACCACGGAGTTGCTTGTCCACGAGGGTGAGTACGTCCCTGGCCAGGGACTGCCGCTCTTCGAGCTTCGCCCGCCGGTTCTCTCCGGGTTTGACTGGCTCGCCAAACGCGCATTCGATCTTGTCGCCGCAACAGTGCTCATCGTCGTGGGACTGCCTTTTTGGCTTCTCCTGGCGGCCGCCGTACGGCTCGGATCTCGCGGGCCTGTCCTCTACCGCGATCGCCGCGTGGGTGTCGGTGAGCAAGAGTTCGGGATGCTGAAGTTCCGCACGATGACCGCCGATGCGGCGGCGCAGCAGGATGAGCTCGAAGAGCTCAATGAGGCCTCCGGCGCGCTATTCAAGATCAGGGATGACCCAAGGGTGACGCGCGTTGGGTCGATGTTGCGGCGGCTCTCGCTTGACGAGCTTCCGCAGCTCATCAATGTGCTCCGTGGCGAGATGAGCCTCGTCGGCCCGAGGCCGCTGCCTCTGCGCGACCATGCACTGCTCGAGGACTGGCATAAGGCGCGGTACCACGTCCTCCCCGGAATGACCGGGCTCTGGCAGATCTCGGGTCGTTCGGGTCTTGAGTTCGACGATCTCGTACGGCTCGACTTCACCTACATCGAGAACTGGTCGATCTGGTCCGACATCTCGATCATCGCAAAGACGATCCCGGCGGTTATCGCGCAGCGGGGGGCGTACTAGTCGAACGGGATGGTTCCCGGACTCCCTCGGTTCGATCGAAGCCGGAACCGGCTCTACACTGACAACTCGTGCGCGCCCCCCGCATTCTCGCAGTCGCCTCCGCGATTGATCTCGACTTTCGCTACGGCTGCACGCCAGCTTGGTGGCAGCTGTGGAAGGGGATGTACGAGGCAGGGGCGGACATCATCGTCACCCCGTATCGCGGGAGGCCCGTTGAGAGTCCGTGGTGGCGTACGGCTGCGAACCCGACGTATCGCGAAGGCGAGACCTACGCGCTGCTGCGCGACGGTCTTGCCCGGGTCAAGGGCGATCGGTACCTGCGGCGGGTCGAGGACAGCCCCGAAGAAAGCTCCCTCGACCGGCTGACGCGCGAAACGATCTGGAAGGTCGTCACCCCGCGCTGGCGCCGCCACCTCGACAAGCTCATCGAGAAGGAGCGGCCGGACGCCGTGATCGTCTTCACGGTGCCGATGGCGCATTTCAAAGGAATCGCGACGCATATCCGCGAGCGGTTTGGGATTCCTGTCGCCTTCTATGACGG
>JANNQQ010000129.1:0-2768 GCA_031400835.1 Actinomycetes bacterium
CCACGGCATTCCGCACGAGCATCCGACCGGCATCGCGACGGGCCGCACCGATCCCGCCCTCATGGCGATGCACCTTCGCGAAGACCCGCCACAACTCATGGAGCGCGGAGGCGGCCGCATCGGCCTGTGCCCTTGGAACACGCCCGCCGCTCCCAATCTCCCATGCGAGTGCTGCGCCTTCATCGCCGAGGCCCGGCGCCAACGCCCGAATCGATCGAGTTCCGACCTCGCGCTGGCGCTCGCGTTGGGCGCCGCCGTCGGTGGTCGAGACTTGACCCGGGTGGCCGCGATAGAGCACGACCGGCTCAGGGACGTTGTCACCCTCCGTGTGGGCCAGCATCCTGGTCCACAGATCGAAGTCCTGTGTCCGCTCGAAACCGGGGTCGTAGAGCAGGTCGTGCCGCAGCATCAGCTCGCGATCGAGCAACACCGCCGGGTGAAAGAACGGGGGTGCAAAGAGCGCGCGCCAGCGCACGGCAGCCCGACCGGTGGGCATCCGATGAATCGCGCCAAGCCGATCGTCGAGGTCGATCTCAAGTGCGGTACCACCCACTATTCCAACATCGCCTCGCGCCGCACGCTCAAGCTGAAGCTCGAGCCGCCTTGGAAGCGCGACGTCGTCGGCGTCCAGTCGTGCAATCCAGCGTCCGCGGGCCAACGCGATGCCACTGTTCAGTGCCGCGGCGAGCCCCACGGACTCGTCGTTGCGGACGAGCGTCAATCGCTCGTCATCGAAGGAGCGCACGATCTCGCCAGTCGCATCGGTTGACCCGTCGTCGACAACGATCACCTCGAGATCGGCAACCGTTTGCCCGAGTGCGCTGCCAATCGCCTGACGAACTGTCCGCTCCGCGTCCCGCGCAGCGATCACAAACGATATGAGCGGCGGGGAAGTCACGGGCGAGGTGGTGAGGCGTTGAGGATAGCCTGTCGTCTGCGATGACCGGCTCCGATCTCCGCTTCGACCTGGTCGTCGCAACCCTTGATCGCACCGACACGCTCGACCGGCTCCTAGGGTCACTCGACGAGCAAACCTATCGTGCGTTTCGGGTGTGGATCGTCGACCAGAACAGCGATGACCGCCTTGGCGCAGTCCTGGCGGCGCATCCCGCGCTCGAGATCGTTCATCTCACCTCGGCCGTCGGGCTTTCCCGAGCGCGGAACGTTGCTCTTCGCGAGGTCGCCGCGGACGTCGTCGCATTTCCCGACGATGACTGCGCGTATCCACCCGACCTCCTCGAACGCGTCGCTCGGATCCTCAGCGATCGGTCCGAGCTCGACGGTGTGACGGGCGTGGCGGCGGAGGCGTCCGGTCTCTCGTCCGAGAGATGGCCATCGGAGACGCGACTTGTCACCGTTGACAACGTCTGGCATGGCGGGAACTCGCACACGATCTTTCTTCGGCGCTCGCTTCTCGAACGCATCGGACACTTCGATGAGGCTATGGGCTTTGGTTCGGGAAATCCGTGGGAGCTTGCCGAGGAGATCGACGTGCTTGCGAGGGCCGTGCTTGCCGGAGCGACGATCGAGCAGGACCCTTCGCTCGTGGTGGAACACATTCATCGCACCTTCGAAGGGGAAGCGCTCGCGGTGTACGCGCGCCAATCGGCCGGGGGCGTCGGGTATCTCCTGGGGAAGAACCAGTTCCCACCACGCGTGCTCGTACGTATGGCGCTACGCCCGCTGGGAGGGGTGCTGCGGTCGCTTCTGCACGCAGATCTCGGCGGCGTGCGATTCCAACTATTGACCCTCGGATGGCGGATCCGCGGTTACCGCGCCGGGCGGCGCGTGAGGAGCTCGTCGAAGAGCTCAGCGTGACGATCGAGCCACCGAGCGAGCGGGAACTGCGCAAGCGCTCGCTGACGCGCGAGCCTTGAGAGACGAGCGTGGTCGCGGAGCGCCTGACTGACGCCCACTGCCATGGCCTCCGCCGTTGGCTGCGAAAGATGTTCGCGATCGATGACATGCTCGACTGCGATCCCCGCGTCGGCGACGAGCTCGGGAGTCCCACCGCTGGCGGGATACACAACCGGGAGTCCGCACGCCATCGCCTCGAGGACGACGTTCGGACAGGGGTCGAGCACCTTCGTGTGGAGCAGTAGGTGCACCCGCTGATACAGCCCCGGGGCCTCCTCCTGGCTGTAGCGCCCGAAGACCTCCACCGCGCCAGCGAGGCCCGAATCGGCGATCGCCCGATCGGCATCGGTCGGCAGACGTCCAGTGACGAGCAGCCTCGCATCGGGGTGCTCGAGACGCACGAGTGAGAATGTCCGCAGCCCAAGCTCGAGCCGACCGGGGCTCAGCTGGTCTCCGCCGAGGAGAACGACGGGTGGGTCGGACGGAAGCGAGTCCGGAGGGTGAAAGCGATTGCCATCGACGGCGTTCGGCAGAATCTCCCACGTTCCACGAGCCTGGCCGAGAAACGCATCGGAATCCTCCTTACAGAACTGCGACTGGTACAGCACATGGTCCGCGGCTTCGAGCGCGCGGCGGAGAGGGCGATTGAACTCCTGCCACGCGTCGCCGGCCCAGGCTCGATATCCCACGCCATCCTGGTTGAGAGCAACAGGCGCACCTCGGCGGCGCGCTGCCCAGAGCTGCGCACGTAGGTCGCGCGGAAGACCGCTCGAGCCGAGGTAGAGGAGGGTGAAATCGGCCGGCGAGCTCGGGAAGCGTGTGTCGAGTCGCTGGTACTTGACGTTCCCACCCGAGGCTGGCTCGGCTAGACCAGGGATAGCGTCCTGCCCGTACGAGACCCGCAAACCGGG
>JANNQQ010000130.1:0-2629 GCA_031400835.1 Actinomycetes bacterium
GCCGTGCGCCGAACACCGCTGCTGGCGTGATCGCAAGGAGAGCGACGACGAAGAAGTAGTAGAACGTCATCGTCAGATAGAAGGTGTTCGCGGCGAGCGTCCCGACGAGTGCTGCGGTGAGGCCCCACGCGAGTGGCCGCACTCGAGCGGCTACGGGATCGCCCGCTGCAGCAAGCATTCGACCGACACGACGCGCGGCGCCGAGCCTGCGAAACACCCAGACGAGGAAAGCGAGAAACACCGCCGCGCCGACCACGCCCGTCTCAACGAACAGCGCAACGTAGAACGAGTGCGGCCCGAAGTTCGTCTTCCCCGTGACGAACTCGTAGTACACCGAGAAGTTGTTGAGACCGAGACCAAAGAGCGGATGGACCGACAGGATGTCGGGAATGAAGCCGTAGACAACGAAATGCGTTGACGCACCACCGCCCTCTGTCGAGAGCCGCGAGCGGATGACCTGCTCAAAGAAGTCCGCCCGCCGCGCAAGGATCCCGAACACCCCAACGGCAACGGCGACAAGAGGTAGGAGGAACCTCCGCGACAGGAGCAGGTGCCGATAGGGCACCAACAGCACCAGAAATCCACAGCCAAGCCCGAGCAGGCCGCTCCGCGAGAGCGTTGCGAGCTGCATGACGAACAGGAAGCTGATCTCGACAAGCAGCGGCCTGCGTAGCCGGTGAGCCTTTTCCATCCGCAGATAGATCGGAAGCAGCACGAGGATCGGCACGACCAACTCGATTCCCAGGTGATTCGGGTCACCGGTCAGCGCATTTGGCCTGAAGACCTTCGCGCCCTCGATCGCGCCGTAGACGTTGATCTGACTCGCCCCTCCGGTGATTGGCTGGAGCCAGGCAGCGTCAAGGTTGCCGCCCGTGATGGTGGCGAAGGCAAGCTGAAAGATCGCGTAGATGGCATTGACAACAACGCCTCCGCAGAACACCGCGAGTGTCATCCAGTAGAACCGTTCACCGCGCCGGACGATGAGCGCAGCACCCGCGACAAGGAATAGGAAGTGGAGGAGAAACTTCACCATCCCCTTCGTGAATTGCGCAAGCGCCTGGGACGTGTCGAGGTTGAAGAACCCGACGAGGTACACCACCAGAAATGCAAGAAAGAAGCCGAAGACAACGCCCGCAAGACGCGGGAACTTCGTGTCGCCACGCTCGATCCGGTCGAAGAGAAACGCGCCGAGAAACACGGCGGTGATCACGTCGGAGAGCGACATCGTTCCCGCCAGCTCCCACTGCAGCTTGGCAAACGTCACCGTTGCGACCGTGGTCAGAAACAGCGTGTCGACCACCGTCAGACGATGCGCCTTCACGCGCGGTCGGTCGATGGCTATCGCGGTCACAGGCGAATCGTACGGTCCGTCGCGCATGAGGATCGGGGCGGATTGCGCGGCCCGCCCGTTTCTGTGGTCATAGACTCTCGCAATGCCCGAGCGGGTCGTTGTCATACCGTGCTTCGATGAGGAGCGACGTCTCGATTCGACGGAGCTCCTTGCTCTGGCGACGTCCGGATCGCTGCGACTCCTCCTCGTCGATGACGGGTCTTCCGACGGAACGCTTCCACTCCTTCGTGCTCTCGCAACCGGGTCCCAGGCGATCGACGTTCTTGCCCTTGAGACAAACGTCGGCAAAGCCGAGGCTGTGCGTGTCGGGATGCTGCGTGCGATCGCGGACGGTGCGGAGGTCGTCGCGTACTACGACGCCGATCTCTCCACCCCACCCGACGAGCTTCGTCGACTGGTGGACACGCTTGCGCAACGTCCTGCTACTGCGGTCGTGATGGCGGCACGGGTAGCGCTCCTCGGACGCCAGATCAAGCGGCGGCCTCACAGGCACTACCTCGGTCGCGTCTTCGCAACGCTCGCCTCACTTTCACTCGCGATCCCCGTCTACGACACGCAATGCGGTGCGAAGGTCTTCCGCGTCACCCCGGCACTTCGACAGGCTCTGGCGAGGCCGTTCCGATCGACCTGGGGATTCGATGTCGAGCTCCTAGGACGCCTTCTCTACCCAGACGGTGAGGTCGAGCCGACACCGCTCGACTCGGTGATCGAGGTGCCTCTTCGACGCTGGAACGACGTCGCCGGTTCGAAGCTCGGTCCGGTCGCGATGTTGCGGGCCGCGCTCGACCTCGCCCGGATCGCGCGCGAAACGCGCGGACGAGCGAGCTGGAAGCAGGCCCGGCGCGTCTAGCCGCGGAGGACGTCTGCTGTCTCTTCGGCCCGGGTACGCCGTGAGAGGCGGTCGCGCCACTCGTCCGAAAGCGAGACATCCGGCAGTGCACCAGCCGTCCACTGCTCGTGAAATCCCTCAAGCGCAGCCCGGATCGCGGCAGGATCGTCAGGTGCTGCGACGACACCTGCGCCGGTCTCCCGGATCAGCTCGGCGGCGGCTCCGTCTGGTGGGACGACGGCGAGAATGGGCCGACCAACGGCGATGTACTCGAAGACCTTGCCCGACAACACACCCTTCCCGCGGCCGTCTGCCTCGGGGATCAGAAGCAGCAACGCCTCCGAGTCGCGCTGAAGCGCAAGCGACTCCGACCGTGGCGCGTACGGAATCAACGGCCTGTTCGTCATCGACATCACCGGCGGACGCACCATACCGATCGACAACGAAGC
>JANNQQ010000131.1:0-9700 GCA_031400835.1 Actinomycetes bacterium
CGCGTGAAACCGTCCTGTCGCAGCTCCTCGAGCACGTCACGAAACTCGCCTTTGCGGCCGCGCACGATCGGGGCGTTCACGGTGAATCGCGTGCCCTCGTCGAGTGCGAGGACTTGCTCAACGATCTGGTCGAGCGACTGCCCTGCGATCACGCGACCGCAGACTGGGCAGTGCGGCCGACCGACCCGCGCATAGAGCAAGCGGAGGTAGTCGTAGACCTCCGTGACCGTACCGACAGTCGAGCGCGGGTTGCGACTCGTCGTCTTCTGATCGATCGAGATCGCCGGCGAGAGACCGTCGATTGAGTCGACGTCAGGCTTCTCCATCATCTGAAGAAACTGCCGCGCGTACGCCGAGAGCGACTCGACGTAGCGCCGCTGACCCTCGGCGTAGATGGTGTCGAACGCGAGGCTCGACTTCCCGGACCCCGACAACCCGGTGACGCAGACGAGCGCGTTGCGCGGGAGCGTCACCGTCACGTTCTTGAGGTTGTGCTCCCGGGCGCCATGAACGACAAGCGATTCCGAGGACATAGGGCGAGTCTAGCGACGCGTGACGCGTCGAACAAGTGTTCGTTTCTACTGACTCTTGGAGACAGCGGATCGGGTTGCCTCCGCATCCTTCCTCGCCGTGGTGCCGACGGCCCCTCACTCGTCGATTGATCCAATCGGCGTTCGCGTTCGACAAGCATTTCCAGGATGCGGGTTCGACGTCTCCAGAAGGTTGGTGTGGGTTGGGGGTGCTTCAGGGGCGCGCCTGGGGCATGTATTTGGCCTATGAGCGCCTTCGGCGGTGGCGCTGGGAAGGCTGGGTTGCCTTGGTGGTGCCGCCGACGGACGCGATCCGCCGCGCGCACGCGCGCATCCAGACAGCCCGAACCAACATCAAGCCTCTAGGTCTTGAAGCGGCGGCGGCCGAAGAGGAGACCGCCGAGAGTAAAGCCAAGACCGAACGTGCCAACGGCGAACGCGCCGACGGCGATCGACTTGCGCCACATCGAAAGACGCTGCCAGCGGCCGAGCGCCTCCTGCTCCTCATCGGTCAGCTCCTCACCGCGCCGTTGCTTGCGCAGGGCGCCACCCGCGTGGAGACCGAGGTAGAGGTCGTCAAAGATCTCGGGGCCGTCGGACATCGACGCGAGTGTATAGCCTCGTTCGGCGGATGAGTGCCACCAATCCCGAGCAGCCACGCCGCGTCGCGGCGTTCGATCTGGACGGGACGCTCACTCGACGCGACTGCGTCACCCCATTTCTCCGGCGCGCTGCCGGCAGACAGCTTGCGCTTGCGCTTGCCCGCCACCCCTTCATGCTCATCGCGGCGATAGCACGGCGCGACCGCGACTCGCTCAAGCAGCTCGCAGTTGGTTCGCTGCTGGACAAGACAGCGACCGAGCTCGACCTCCTTGGCGCGCCGTTCGCAACCCAGGTGCACGAGCGGTGGATGCGCGAGGACATGCGCGCGAGGCTCCAGTGGCACCAGGAGCAGGGCGACGTGACGGTCATCGTTTCAGCGTCATTCGAGACGTACGTCCGCCCGCTCGGAGCACTCCTGGGTGTCAATGACGTCGTGTGCTCTCGGCTCGAGTTCACCACAGACGGGCGCTGCACCGGCCGGCTCGCAGGGCCAAATTGCCGTGGCTCGGAAAAGGAGCGTCGCCTGCGCGCGTGGCTCGATGAGCGCGAGCTTGGCACCGCAACGGTGTGGGCGTATGGCGACTCGGCAGGTGATCGCGAACTCCTCGCAATGGCCGACCGCGGCGAATGGGTCAAGGAAGTGACCGTGAGCCGCGTTCCGGATGGCTAGGCTGCCCCCCGGAAGAGGCTCAGCTACCGGAGGGGTAATGTCGGACGCACTCGCGCAGCTCAAATCACGCTTGAAGGACATCAGCGATCTCGGCATGGCTACGCGCCTGCTCGAGTGGGATCAGTACGTGATGATGCCCCCGACGGGCGGCGAGGCTCGAGCCGACCACGTCGCGACCGTCCAACGCATCGCGCATGAGATGTTTACCGATGATGCGGTTGGCGAGCTCCTCGATGCGCTGCGACCGACAGAGTCGTCACTCGATCCCGAGAGCGACGACGCGTGCCTCATCCGCGTGACGCGCGGAGATTGGGAGAAGGCGCGGCGAATCCCATCCGCACTCCAGGCCACGATGTCTCGTCACGCCTCCGCCTCAATCGAGGCGTGGGTCGCAGCCCGCGGTGAGTCCGACTTCGCAGCCTTCAGACCCTTCCTCGACCGGACGCTGGAACTGAAGCACGAGTACATCGCATGCTTCGATCCGGTCGAACCGTACGACGCCCTTCTGGACGACTTCGAGTCGGGGATGCAGACAGGCGAGGTGCGCCGCGTGTTCCAGCGCCTTGAGCCGGAGCTCCGCGCAATGGTCGAGAGCGCCCCGCCGCCTGACGATGAACCATTCAACAGTGGTCATTACCCCAAGGCTCCGCAGGAAGAGTTGTCATTCGAGCTTGCGCGCGCGTTCGGGTTGGGTGAGGACTCGTTCCGGCTTGATCCAACAGTGCATCCCTTCTGTCTGAGCATCGGTACGCGCGACATCCGTCTGACCACGCGCTACGCCGAGGATGACCTCTCCGGCACATCGCTCTTCTCGACGATGCACGAGGCAGGTCACGGGGTGTACGAGCATGGAGTCAGCGCTACCCTCGATGGAACGCCGCTGGCGTCTGGCTGCTCGTCGATCCTGCACGAGTCGCAGTCACGGCTATGGGAGAACGTGATCGGCCGCTCGCTCCCCTTCTGGCATTGGTTCTACCCGCGTGTGCAGACTGCCTTTCCGGACACGCTTGCTGGCGTCTCGGTCGAGCGGTTTCACCGTGCTGTGAACATCACGCGCCCGTCGTTCATTCGCGTCGATGCCGACGAGACGACCTACGGGCTCCATATCATCCTGCGCTTCGAGCTTGAGCAGGCCCTGCTCTTCGGCGGGCTCGCGACGTCAGATCTTCCCGAGGCGTGGAACGCACGGATGCGCGACCTCCTTGGCGTCGAGGTGCCCGACGACGCACGCGGTTGTCTCCAGGACGTCCACTGGGCAGGCGGAATGTTCGGGTACTTTCCGACCTATCAACTCGGCAACGTGGTCGCCGCGCAGATCTGGGATCGACTGCTGGTCGATCTTCCCGACGCCTATGACCAGATCGAACAGGGTCGCTTCGGGGAGATCCACGAGTGGCTCCGTGAGCGCCTCTACAAGCTCGGACGGAAATTTACGCCGGCAGAGACGATCGCCCGCGTTACAGGTGGGCCGATCGACCCCGAGCCGTACCTCGCATACCTCCGGGACAAGAGCGCTGCGCTTGCGCGAGCCTAGAGGGCTTGCTGAATGGTCACGAAGTGGCTGGGACGGGCGAGAGCATCGGACCGGCCGCAACCGGCACGGAGGTAGGAGCCGGTGCGGTCGAGGAGACGGCAGGGCCGACAACGGCCGCAAGGGCGTTCACGACCTTGCCGTCAAACTGTCGCTCGACGTTGTCTCGGAGCAGCTGCATCGCGCGGTCCGGTGACCAGGCGTCGCGATAGACGCGTGGTGAGACGAGTGCGTCATACACGTCGCACGCCGCGAGGATCCTGGCGTCGAGGGTGATCTCCGCGGTACCAAGACCTCGCGGATATCCAGAGCCGTCGAGCCGCTCATGGTGGTCGCGGACAAGCGAGAGCACCGATTCAGAGAATCCTCCGAGCTCACGCAGCAAGCGGGCGCCCACCTCCGGATGAGCTTGCACCTCCGCGAATTCCGTATCGGAGAGCGCGCTGGGTTTCTTCAGAACCTCGTCGCGCACCGAGAGCTTGCCTATGTCGTGGAGCAGTCCACCCGTCGCGAGGTTGCGAAGACGGCCGGGTGGGAGCCCGAGCTGGTCGCCAACGCTCGCAGCAAGGAGAGCAACGCGGCGTGTGTGCTCCTCGGTAGACGTGTCTTTCTCGGCGAGTGCGACGAGCAGCGCTCGCACGTGGGAGCCGAGGAACGCCTCAGCTGAGGAAACCACCTCGGATCCGCGCAGATCACCGAGAAGAGGTCGTGACCGCGACGCTGCACCAAGACGCAGATCGCGCGCCACCGGAATCCCCACCAGAGCGATCCCGCCGATTTCGAGCACGTGACCGATCCACCAGCCGAGGTGCCAGTACCCGAGCAGCAGCGATGCGGCGAGCGCCATCATCAGCCAAGCGATTCCGACGACGACCGAGAGATCGGCGAGTCGGTGGGTGAGCCTGTATGTCCGGAAGGCGCGCAGGGCGAGAATCAGACAGGCAGCGCTACCGAGCGCAAGTGTCGTGAGCGCGGCAGGCCCACCTGCCTCTGGCACGGCGGGGACGAGTGAGGGTAGGGCAATCGCGCTGACTCCAAGGAGAACAATCCCAGCCGAGCCAACTATCAAGCCGGTGACCAAGGGACGGACCGCGCCGGGCCGATTGAACGCCGGAAGCGATCCGAGCGCGAGGATCCCGCAGCCGATCGGCAACGTCGCTGCACCGGTGAATGCGACCACGCCGTTCATCTCCACGATGAACCCGGGTGTCGCAGCCCCGTGGAGGCATAGGAGCGCTGCCATCAGCGAGAATCCAAGTCCCGCGACCACGGCTCGACCGTCTCCCTCGAGAGCTCCCGCGAGCGTCAGCGAAACCGCTGCTGCGGTCGCTAAAGCTGCAGCGAGCCCTACCCCGGCGAAGTGAAGCCAACCCGGGAGATAGACCTTCGTGTCCCATACGAGGACAAGTACGAGCACGGGAGCGAGTGCCACAAACGCAGCGACGCTATTGCTTACGACATGCCGGCGAACCGCCATGCGCTAGCCATCGGCAGGCACTGGACACCTGTTGAGTGCTTGTAAGAACTCAGCCCGTGTTGCGAAGCGCGGCTGCAATGCCAGCAATCGAGCGCAACAGCGGTCGCAGGGCGCTCTCGTCGCCCGAGCGGAACCGTCGCATCAGCTCGACCTGGATCGCATTCATCGGATCGACGTAAGGATTGCGCAACCGCACCGACTGCTGGATCACCGGCTGGCGGTCGAGTAGCTCTCGGGTTTCGACGATCTCGAGTACAGCGGCCACTGCCGCGTCGTGCTCCGCACTCAACCGCGCGAAGATCCTTGCTGCCAAGGCCTGGTCGGGAACGAGAGGGAGATAGCGCTCGGCGATCACCATGCTCGTCTTCGCGAGTGACATCTCCAGGTTTTCGACGAGGGCGCGGAAGAACGGCCAATGGGCGTAGAGGCGGCGGAGCTCGACAATCGGAGCCGCTGACAGACCGGCCCCTGCTCCAAGCCACGCGGGAAGAATGCAGCGGGTCTGTGTCCAGCTAAAGACCCAGGGGATCGCACGCAGCGCCTCTAGTTCCGCGGCGCCTGCCGCCTCGGGTCTGGAGGACGGGCGTGACCCGATCTCAAGGCGGCGTAACTCGTCAAGCGGCGTGAAACTGCGGAAGAACTCGGAGAAGGTCGGGTCGTCCCACACGATGGCCCGGTAGGTCGTATGTGCCGCGGCCGAGACGGCCTCGATCGTCTCGCGAGCACCAGTCGGCGCTTCATGAATCACGCGGTTCGGAAGCGATGCAATGAGGGTCGCTGCGACCGTTGCTTCAAGGTTGCGCCTCGCGAGCCGGGGGACTCCGTACTTGAATGCGATCGTCTCGCCCTGCTCGGTCACCTTCAATCGCCCCTCAACGGCATGCGGCGGTTGCGCGAGAATCGCTGCGTACGTCGGCCCCCCGCCGCGACCGGCGCTGCCACCACGACCATGAAAGATCGTCAGTGCGACCTCATGCTCGCCTGCCACCCAGGCGAGCGACTCCTGCGCGCGGAAGATCTCCCACTGCGCGGTGACGACCCCACCGTCCTTCCCCGAGTCGGAGTAACCCACCATCACTTCGAGCTGTTCGCGTGGGCTTTGCTCAAGCAGCTCCTCGACAAGGGTTGAGGCGCCACGCAGGTCGGCAACCGTCTCGAGGAGCGGTACGACTTGCACCTGCACCCCCGCCTCCGTGACGAGCTGCTCGGCGAGGAGAATGTCGTCGACCGTACGTGTCATCGAGATGACAAGGCCGTCGATGCATTCGACGCCGTAGGACCGTTGGAGGTCGGCAGCTTCGGCAAGGACCGCGGCGACGCCGTCCGGGTCACTGCGTAGCGCGCTCGCATGCACACGTAGGTCGAGCGACACGCCATGGAGGCCAAAGACCTCAAGCTGGCGTCGAAGTGCGGCGAGTCCGCCGTCGGCGATGCGCTCGCCGCCGTTGGCGCGGAGGCTTACATCAACGAGTTCGAGCTCGGTTTGGATTTCCGCTGCGCTGGCGTAGTCACCGGCGCCGAGCCGATCCCAGATCGCGGTCAGTCGCCGCCGATACGGCTCGTCCTGGTTGACCTCGGCGGGAAGCGGAACGTCGCCGACGGCCGGATCAACATCGATCAGGTTCGTCGACATTCCCCAGGACGCGGCAAGCGCCCGGATGTCACGGCGAAGAAGACGGACTACGACTTCGCGGCTTCGCTCGACCGCTTCGCGAACGGTCGCGGCACCGGCGTTCGGATTGCCATCGAGGTCCCCTCCGATCCAGCTTCCGAAGCGAAGCGGCGTCCCAGGAAGGTGACGCTGCCACTCCGCGACGAGATCCGGTGCGGCCTCCCAGAGGCTCTCTTCAAGGAACCACAATCCCTGTCGGATCTCGTCAACGACGCGAGGGCGCGACGAGCGAACTTCGTCCGTCTGCCAGAGGATCGTGATCTCCTCCGCGATCGCAGCTTCGAGCTTTGCTCGCTCGGCGGGTGTGAGGCGCGCGTCGTCGAGTGAGGAGAGAAGCTCGCCGATGCGACGGTGCTTCTCGAGCACTGTTCGCGGAAACGCCTCGGTCGGGTGTGCCGTGAGCACGAGCTCAACAGAGATGTCCCCTGCGGCCTGCATCAGGTCTGCCTGCGAGACGCCGGCGGTCTTGAGCTGGTCGATGGCATCGGCGAGCGATTCGCGGAGCACGCCGCCCTCACGCTCAGTCTCGCGCCGGCGTCGCAACCGGTGGTGCTGCTCCGCGATGTTGGCGAGATGGAAGTAGACGCTGAACGCGCGAAGGACGAGAGCCTGTCGCTCAACGTCAAGCCCGGCTATCACCTCCGCCATTGCGCGTCTCGAGCCCTCGTCACCGCGGCGGCCGAGACGTCCGAGCAGGCGAATTCGCTCCTCGAGCTTGAAGACCTCCTCGCCCTCCTGCTCGACAAGCACTAGGCCGAGAATGGTGCCGAGCAGCCGGACGTTCGCGCGGAGCGCGGCGTCGGTGCGTGGCGTCACAGCCCAGCTACCTATCTGCCCGGGAACTGAGTCACCCGGCGTCGGCGTCTGCCGCCTGGAACTCGTCCGCCGTCACCGGCGGCTCGAAGTCATGGAGCTGCTTGATGTTCCGGCACATGGCTCGCTCCTCAATCGCTTGCCGTCAGAGCGTAGCTGGCTCGTCCAGCGGCTCAGGCTGAGGCAAACCGCCCCGCGCCACGAAGGCCGCCAGCTGGGAACGCGAGGTGAGGCCAAGCTTCTCGAAGACCTTGGCCAGGTGGTACGCCACGGTCTTCGGGCTGAGGAAGAGAGTGGCTGCGATCTGCCGGTTGGTCGCACCATCCGCAACCAGAGAGGCGATCCTGACCTCCTGAGGCGTCAGCCCTCCGGAAGCGATCGGTGAGCGACGACGCGCGCGGTCGCCAGTGGCTGTCAGCTCAGCCTGCGCACGAATTACCCACGGCGCCGCACCGAGCACCTCGAACGTGGAGAGCGCGCTGCGCAGCGGCTTCCGAGCTTCGGCCGGACGCCGGAGCCGGCGCAGCCGCTCGCCGAGTCGCAGCTCGGTTCGGGCACGCTCGAACGGTGATGCCAGCTCTCCGAAGAGCGTGAGTGCCTCGGCGAACGCGGTCACGTCGCCGTCGGCGGCCAGCATGCCCCGGCAGCGTGCCGCGGCAGCGACAGCCCAGACGCGGCCGGTCGAAGCCGCCTCGGCTTCGAGTGTCTGCAACTCCGCACGGGCCTCGGCGTCTCGTCCCGCGAGCACGTAAGCCTCAATCAGGTCGGGCCGCCACTGCACGACGCCAGGCTCTCGCAGCCCGGACTCGCGGACGAGCGCGGAGAGCCGCGACAGCCGGTCGATCGCGTCGTCGATGCGTCCGACCCCGAGTTCGAGGAGACCAAGCGCGGAGGCGCCGTAGAAGCTGATCGAGCCGGCACCGAGGCGCGACGCCAGCTCGACAGCCCGCTCCACGTTCGTCCGGCACGCGGCCTCGACGCCCCGCGCCGCCTGGAGCCGCGCGAGCGTGACGAGGCTGAAGGAGAGCAGGTTCAGCTGGTTCGTCGCCTCCGCAAGGCGCACGGATTCGACGGCGCCGGCGTTCGCGGCGCCCCAGTTGCCGACGCGGTAGTCGAGCTCGGAGAGGCACGCGGCGAGAAACGGCACCACCCCCAGCGAACCCGCGCTCCGCGCTGCCTCGAGCTGGCCCTCGAAGATGCGGCGCGCCTCGTCGTGACGCTCGACCCAGACGAGGCAGTGACCAATCGTGGCCGCTGCGTTCGGGTCGTGCCCGGAAGCCTCCACTGCGAGAGCTGCTGGCAGCACCCGTTCGAGCACCTTCTCTGCCTCCTCCGTCTCTCCCGCTAGGACGAGCGTGCTCGCAAGGAGGTTGCCGGTGGCCTGACCAAGGTCGTAGCCGACGTCGGCCCCGAGCACCTCTGCTGCCCGTGCGATCGCGAGCGTCTGGCCGACGTCGCCGGACATCTGCGCGGCGATACCTGCGCCGACGAGCAGGACCGTGGCACGCCGCGGGTCCGCTTCCTCGACCCGTTCTGCGGCTGCCGCGAGGATGCGGCGCGCCTCGCGCGCGTCGCCGCCCCACATCTCGACGATCCCACGCCGACCCGCGATGTCGGCGAGGAGCAGCGGATCGGTCGCTCCCCGGCCGGCCTCGTCGAGCAGCGCACGCGCCCGTTCCGTCCAGCCCGCCAGGTGGTAGTCGTATCCGGCCTCGAGCAGCCGCAGCGCACGCTGCTCTCTGTCCGAGGTCAGCTGGGCGGCCCGCTCGTAAGCGCCACCAGCCGCGGCATGGCCACGACGTAGCCTCGCCTCGTGGGCAGTTTCCTCGAGCAGAGCAGCGACCTCCTCGTCGATCCCCACGGTCGCGGCGGCGAGGTGCCACGCGCGCTCTGCCGGGGCAGACTCCGCAAGCGCGCCCGCGAGAGCGCGGTGCGCGTCGCGCTTGGCGGCCTCCGTCGCACTTGCGTAGGCGACCGAGCGGAGCAACGGATGCCGCCACGCGAGGCGGTCGTCGTGCATGCGGATCAGCTCGGCGCCCTCCGCCGGTACGAGATCCGCGGCAGCAAGCCCGAGAGTAGGCAAGGCTCGGATGACGGCGTCGAGATTCTCGCCGCCCGCGGCCGCGACCAAGAGAGCAGACCGCGCGCGCGACCCAAGCGCGTCGAGCCGGTGTCGGAAAGCTGCCTCGACCCCACGACCGGCGGGCATTGGCTCCGGCAGTGGCTCGGAACCGCGTAGCTGAGCGTCGGAGAGCGAGTTGGCAGCCTCGGCGAGCGCCAGCGGATTGCCTCCCGCGTACTCGACGAGCCGTCGGACGACCGGCGCGGCAACAGCACCCTTCCCGTGGCGCTGCAGGAGGTCAGCCGCGTCTCCTTCCATGAGCCCGTCGAGCGTCAGCTCGGG
>JANNQQ010000132.1:0-3866 GCA_031400835.1 Actinomycetes bacterium
GTCCCCATAGGCCGTCACTTCCAATTGGCCCAGGTCGAGCAGGCGATGGGCCAGCAATAGCCCTAAAGCCACCGCGGCCGCCTCCAGGAGCGGCCGCGCTTGAATCGTCGCCCGCAGCCGGGCAGCCTTCTCCGCCGTTTCCTCTCGCCAACCCACTTCCAGCGTAAACTCCGTGGCCCTGCCGAGCCACCGTGAGGCGACATTCTGGCAAGCCACGCCGATCCGAGCCGGCGACGCGGGTACCTCCGGTGAGGTTTTGCTCGACGACGGAGCGCGCGACCGGGCACCTATCCTTCTGCCCATCTGCCCGTCTAGCCCAGACTTCGGTCTGCACTGGAGGCCCGGGAGCGCGGCGACGTCGAACCGGCACCGAAGTGCGCTCCCCTCAGTGCAGACTGAAGTCTGGACTGGCTCAACCTACGTCAGCGCTGTCCTCCGATGCACCGCCTCGAGCGCAGCGTGCTCTTCGTCGTCGAGCTCACTCCACGCGTCATCTCGTTCGATGACGAGCGCGGCACGTGACGCGATGTCTAGGCGAAGCACCTCCTGCTCAGCGCGCGTCCAGTTCTCCTCAGGCGTCCCCGGGTCATCGCTCTGCGATATCTCGTAGGCGAGGTCACGGATCATCTGGGTGACGGCGTCGTGATCGTCCATGGCTCCTCCTCTCAGCTGGGTACGGTCGACGGTACCCCGGACACGACGCGCTAATGAGGCTGTGAGCCAGGTTCTCTCGGAACCTGCACCACTCCGAAACCGTGGCTACGCGAGAAGGTTCCGCAGAGCGGCAAGCTCCGCGGGGATGACCCTGAAGAACGCCCAGCTGCCTCGCTGCTCGCGCTCGAGCAGCCCTGCTTCCAGCAGCACTTTGAGGTGGTGGCTCACGGTTGGCTGGCTGAGCCCGAGCGGCTCGGTGAGATGACAGACGCACGCTTCGCCCTCCGGCTGCGACTGGAGCAGGCTGATGATTCGGAGCCGGGCAGGGTCAGCGAGCGCTCGAAGCGCCGTCGCGAGAGCGGCCGCCTCGGACGGCTCGAGTGCCCCTGCCAGCAGGGGTGGGCAGGATGCTGCGATCGTGGCTGTCGGCTTCACCACCAGATATTGACACAAATCGATATTGACACAGATCGATGTCCGCGCAACAATGCCAGTCATCGATCTACGTCGATTTCATGTCGATCGGAGGAGGCTCCATGAGCAGCGCACTCGATCCAGTCGCGCACCGGTTCGCCCGCGAGCGCCTCAAGGCGTTGGCCCAAGCCGAGGGTGCGCTCGTGAAGGAGCAGCCCGAGGTGCTGTTCGTCTGCGTCCACAACGCAGGCCGAAGCCAGATGGCGGCCGGGCTCGTCAAGCTCCGTTCGGAAGGGCGCGTGCACGTCCGCTCGGCTGGGAGTGCGCCTGCGAACGAGGTGAACCCCGCCGTCGTCGAGGCGATGGAGGAGATCGGTGTCGATATGGGGGAGGAATACCCAAAGCCGTTGACCGACGAAGTGGTGCGCGCAGCGGACGTCGTGATCACGATGGGTTGCGGAGACGCGTGCCCGATCTACCCTGGCAAGCGATATGAGGACTGGGTGCTCGACGATCCCGCCGGGCAGGATCTCCAGGCCGTTCGGGTGATCCGCGACGAGCTCGATGCACGCGTTCGCGCGCTTGTTGAGGAACTCGTTGAGCACTAGGCCTTCGTTCGGCCGGCGCCTCGCGGCTGAGGCGATTGGGACATTTTCGCTCGTCTTCGCCGGATGCGGAGCGATCGTGGTCGACGCCGAACGTGGCGGAGCGCTCGGCGCCGTCGGTATCTCAGCCGTCTTCGGCCTGGTGATCATGGTGATGATCTACGCACTCGGACACATCTCCGGCGCGCACTTCAATCCGGCGGTCACACTGGGATTCACCGCCGTCAAGCGCTTCCCGGTTGGCGAGGTGCCTGGCTACATCGCTGCGCAGCTGGCTGGCGCGACGCTTGCAGCTTTCGTTCTTCGGCTCGTGTGGGATGGAACTCCTGCCGACCTTGGCGCGACAGTCCCCTCGATTGGCACGGGAGCCGCGTTTACATACGAGCTGGTGCTCACGGCGATCCTGATGTTCGTGATCATTGCGGTCGCGACCGATGCCCGAGCCGTAGGTGCCGCGGCCGGAATCGCAATCGGAGGAACCGTCGCACTCGACGCGCTCTTTGGCGGGCCGGTCACGGGTGCATCGATGAACCCGGCCCGCTCGTTCGGGCCTGCGCTTGTAGCTTCCCAGTGGTCGCATTTCTGGCTATACCTCGTCGCGCCCGTGGCGGGCGCCCTGTTCGCAGCCATGGTGTACGAGTTCGTACGTGACGAGCAGCACCCAGCTCGCTCGCAGTAGTCTCAGCGGTACGAGACGCGCCGGCATTGAGCAGGCGCTCCACCAGCCACCGAGGGGAGCGGAGTCAGCATGGGATGGTTCGTCGTCACCGGACTTGCGATCGTTGTGGTCATGGCCTGCCTGGTCGTGCCGCGGTACACGCCAAGAAGTGAGACGAAGGCTGTGGCGGTAGCGGTCGCGGCGCTGACCCTCGTCGGTTGGATCGGCATCACAGCCGTACTCTCCTTCCACACAGTCGAGAACGGGCACATCGGCATCGTCAAGCAGTTCGGCTCTATCACCGGGACGACCAGCGAAGGACTCGTGACCACCGCCCCGTGGCAGAACCTCTCAGCGGTCTCCGTGCGCAACGAGCTGCGCACCTACACGATGGACGACAAGAGCGAGGCGGGCGGCCAGGGGTCGGCGGTATCGCGCGATTCGCAGCCTGTGTTCCTCGTCGTCCAGGTGAACTATTCCCTCGTTCGGGCGGGCGCAGTCGATCTGTACCGCGAGACGGGTGGCCAGTACGTCGAGCGTATTCTCGACCCGGCGGTCTACCAGATCACCAAGGAGATCACCGCGAAGTTCAAAGCGACCGAGTTCGCGGCGAACCGCGAGACGATTCGCCAGCAGATCGAGCAGCGGCTCACCGAGGAGGTCGGCTCCGTCACGGGTGAGGATGGCGCGGCTCTGGACGCGATTCGGGTGAACAACGTCTCGCTCAAGAACGTTGCCTTCACGCAGGCGCTCTCGGAGGCTATCGAGCAGACCGTCGAGGCCGAGCAGCAGGCCAAGCGCGAGCAGGCGAAGGTGCAGATTTCCGAGGCGGTAGCCAGGCAGGCGATCGCCGAGGCCTCAGGTATCGCGAAAGCGAACGTCGTTCGGGCACAGGGTGAGGCGAAAGCCAACCGTCTGCGTCAGCAGTCGCTCACGCCGTTGCTCGTCCAGCAGCAGGCGATCGAGAAGCTCAACCCCAACGTCTCGGTGATTGTCTGCCCGCCGCAGACGGTGTGCATCCCGAACTCCGGCGTCGTGCCGGTCGACGGAGGCTAGACGGTATGTGGCGGCTCATCATCGTCTTCCTCGTTCTCCTTCCAGCGGCGGCGCTTACCGCGCTCATCGTCGGGCTCCGCTCCTGGCGTGGTCAACCGATCGGCCGAGCCCGCGCCGTCGATGCGAAGCACGCGGAGAAACGTCGGATAGACGACGCCATTCGGCAGCTCGAGGAGCAGGTCAACAAGCAAGAGCGTCAGGAGCCCGGTTCGCCGGGCTCCTGATCGGCTTCACTGCTTCGGCGCGTCGGCTAGCCTTGAATTCTCCCGGGCGCATAGCTCAGCGGGAGAGCGCTCGCCTCACACGCGAGAGGTCCCTGGTTCGATCCCAGGTGCGCCCATCCTTTCCGCTTCGCCCGCTGCGCGGCTGCGCCGCTGTGCTTTCCGCTCGCTCCTGGAGACAGTCGAAACCCCAGGGCGCGAGACCGAACTCTTCAAAGCAGGCTCAGCGTCGGAGCGAACGATGCATTCCAGAGCGTT
>JANNQQ010000133.1:0-6245 GCA_031400835.1 Actinomycetes bacterium
GGAGGACACGCCCCACCGGTCGGCCAGCGCCTGCGCTCGCCCTCGGTCGCGGCCGCAGATGGTGGTGATGCGGCCCGCCGGATGGTCGGCCATCGCCGGCAGGTACATCGCATCGGCCCACCAGCTGGTGCCGACCAGACCGATCCGGATCCTCGATCGGTGTTCCATGTCGAGCAGTCTCGCGCGTCGTGGGCTCAGCCCACGCGTGCTGCGCGGAAGATGGACGTGCTGTCCGCGATGCCTTCACTTCACTCCGCCGGACGAAGTGTCTCGAACAGCGCCGCAAGGTTCGGACCGTGGCCGGATGAATTCGCCGACTCGAACGACCGGTGGGCACTCGCGAACAGGTCGATGCGCAGAACGGCCGATGCTCGTGGCACCGCCCGTCGTTCGTGGCGGGTCCCCTACTCGCCGACGTACTCCTTCAGCGACGCACGCCCGATGTCGATGGCCTCCTGCCGCGTGCGACGGCCGCCGGTTCGGAGGTGTCGGCTCAGCTCGTCCGCGTCCAGTTCAGTCTGGAGACGATCGCGCAGGGCCCTGAGGTCGTCGACCACGAACAAGGGCTGGCCGACGCTCGACCGTTCATAGGCCGCGGTGGCAGCTCCGACGAGCACCGCTGCAGTCGCGCGGTCGGAGAGGACCCACGCGGTGAACTGCAACGCCCAGACGTCGGCATCGTCGGACCAGTGGATGCCGGTGTCCGTGAGCGCCTCGCGCAGGTGCAGTGCTGCGCTGCGCGGATCTCCGAGGTCGCGGTCGGTGACGCCGAGGAAGATGCTGGCGTCCATGACGCCGGGAGCGAGGGTCAGCTCCTGGAAGCGCTCGCGAGCCTCGATCAGATGCGGTCGGGCGGCCTCTGCCTGTCCCTGTGCGACCAGGCATCGACCGAGCCCGCCCATCGCCACCGCGATCGAGGGAGCGTGGTCGGCCCGCCGCGCCTCCTCGAGCGCCTCGCGGTAGTCGCGTTCGGCCTCCTCGAACCGGCCCTGGTTGAATCGTCCAGAGCCCAACGTGCCCAGCGCGAGGCTCACCGCATAGGTTCCAGCGTTTCGCAGCTCGACGATCGCTTCGGTGAGGGCGCGCTCACCGTCCTCGTACCGGCCGACGTCGAAGTACCAGTCGCCCAGGTTGTTGAGGGCTGCGCCGAGCCGCTCGGGATCGCCCATCCGTCGGCGGATCTCGACTTGCCGCTCCAACACCTCGATCCCGCGGTCGGGATGACCCATGACGCCCAGCAAGCTCCCGTAGCTGTGCAGTGCATCTGCCAGGACCTGATCGGCGAGATCCGGATCGAGCGAGAACATGTCTTCGCACCACTGCAATCCCTCGCGGTGCTGGCCGGTGGAGTACCACAGGAAGCCGAGGCCGCCGACGAGGCGGCCCGCCGTGGTGATGTCCCGCACGCCGAGCGAGTACCGCAGTGACGCTCTGAAGTCCGCTTCTTCCTGGTCGAGCGCGCTGACCGCTCCGCCGAGGTCGCCGGCGCGTTGCTGGACCTTCAGTTGCTCTGCCAGATCCGCATAGTGCTCGGCGTGTCGCTGCTCGAACACACCCCGCTCGCCAGCGGCGTCGAGTTGACGCCGGGCGAATTCGCGAAGCGTCTCCAGCAGCACATGCCTGGTCGTGCCGTCGGGAGACGAGTCAGTGGCGACCATCGACTTGTCGACGAGTGCCATGAGCAGATCGGTGGCGTCGAATTCATCGATGCCTGCTCCGCTGCAGACCTTCTCCGCCGAAGCGAGCGCAAAGTCCGCAGCGAACACGCCGAGCCGACGGAACAGCAGCTGCTCGTCGCGGCCCAACAGGTCGTGACTCCACTCGATGGTGCTGAGCAGCGTCCGCTGGCGACCTTCGGCGTGCCGGTCGGCCGCGGTGAGTAAGCGAAAGCGCTCGCTGAGCCGATCGAGAATCTGAGCGGGCGAAAGCGAACGCGTACGCGCAGCCGCGAGTTCCAAGGCCAGTGGGATGCCGTCCAGACGCCGGCAGATGCGGGCGATCGCTTCCACGTTGTCCGCCGTCACGGCGAACCCGGACGACGCCAACTGCGAGCGTTCGACGAACAGGCGGACCGAGTCGTGCCGATACGCCTCCTCGACCGTGGCGTTGTCGTCGGGCAATGACAGTGAGGGCACCCGATAGAGCGCCTCACCCGCGACACCGAGCCGTTCCCGGCTCGTCGCCACGACGCGCAGATTCGGACACATCGTGAGCAGGTCCCGACAGAGTCCAGCCGCTTCGGTGATGATCTGTTCGCAGTTGTCGAGAACGAGCAGGACCGTCTGCGCACCGATGTACTCGGCCACCGAGCGAACCAGCGGTGTCCCGGTAACCCGCGAGACGGCGAAGCGTTGCGCGATCTCGTCGACCAGCACTTCTGCGTCGCGGACAGCACCGAGTTCGGCCACGCGAAGACCGTCGGGGAAGTCGCCGAGGAGTTCCTCGGCGACGCGCATCGCCAATCGCGTCTTGCCCGCTCCGCCGGCTCCGGACAGCGTCACGAGTCGATGTTCACGAACCAGGCCGATCACCTCGCGGAGTTCACTGGTGCGGCCGACGAAGCTCGTCAGTTGCGTCGGGAGTTGGTCGTCGGGGCCCTCGACGGTGCGCAGGCGGGGAAACTCCTGCGCGAGCGCTGGATGGCGGACCTGATGGATTCGCTCCGGTTCGGTCAGCCCGCGAAGGCGGTGCGTACCGAGATCGACGAGTTCGACGTCTGGTGGCAGTCGTTCCAGTAGATCGACGGTCGCCTGGGAGAGCACGAGCTGGCCGCCGTGGGCGCACGCCGACAGCCGAGCGCCGCGATTGACGGCGGTACCGAAGTAGTCGCCGTTGCGGATGGTCGCCATGCCGGAATGCACGCCGCTACGGACCTTGAGCTCTAGTCCGGCTGCGGGTTCCACGAACGCGAGCTGCACTTCGAGCGCGGCCTCGACGGCCTCGACGGCGGACTGGAACGCCACCGCGAAGCTATCGCCGGCGGTGGTGAAGACGTAGCCGTTGCGCCGGTCGACGATCGAGCTGATCCGCCGGTCGTGTTCAGCGAGTGATTCCGTCATCGCCTCGGGGACTCGGTCCCAGAGCGCGGTCGAACCCTCGATGTCGGTGAACAGAAACGTGATGTCGCCCGTCGGCAGACTCGGTGATGACTTCATCGGACTTCCTGCCATCTTGCCATGCGAAGGGCAATCGCTCGACCACGAATGCCCCCGTCACCACCACCTACCGGCTCGTGCCGCCCTCTTCGACGGCCTCACGAGTGCCGGTCGAGATCATCGATACCAGTCCATCTGCATCGACGTCGCCAACAGTGCACCATGACGGCTCCACAGCCGAAGGTGCTCCTCCGAGGTCGAGTGCGCGCCCCTGGTGCCGAAGGCCTCACTGAGGATCACGTCGTCTCCGACAGCGGCCAACTCGCTCTCGGTGGCGTGGAAGTAGACCGACAGCGTGAGTGTGGAGCTTGGCCGAGGGCCATCACTCCAGAAGAACGAACGTGGCGCCCGATGATCGGCGAGCAACGCGAGCTGAAGGTGGTCGACCGACCGTCCGCTCGTCTCACACACCCAAGCGGTCGAGTACGTGCTCTCCCGATTGTGCGGCGGAAGCCCGAAGATCGGACGCACAGGAGCTCGTTCGCCCCACGGTCCGGGCGCTGGGTACGTCACCTCGAGCGTGTCGGGATCGGGGGCGTCGGGCGCCTTGATCTCGAGGTGCCCGTCCGTCTCGCGTCGCTGTGTGAGCACAACCGAGGCGATCGCCAGCGTGACGTCGTCGGCGGTGATCTCTGATTGCCAGTAGCTCACAGATCGACCTCCACCAACACGGCGCGTCTGGATCTGGAGGTCGCTTCCCGGCTCGACCCTGCCGACAAAGTTGATGGTGAGAGCAGAGGGTGCTGCTTCACCCTCGAACTCGCCGCAGACCGCTCGCAACGCCAGCGCGGCGGTCCAACCACCGAACATTCCGTTCATCGACTCGTAGTTCGGATCAGCGTGGGCGGTCCAGGTCCCGTCGCCTGACCGACTCACTGCGAGCGAGCGCTCGAGATCTCCTGTAGCCATCGACAGACCCTACAGAGTGGACCTCGAGGGACGGCTGAGTCGCCTGAGATCCTGAGTCGACCAGAGGGCGCCGCTCAGCCATAGTGGTGGCGAGCCTGCAGGATCACGATGTCGTTCCCTTCGACGAGGTACACGAGCCGGTGTTCCTCGTCGATACGGCGCGACCAGGCTCCGGCAAGTGCGTGACGGAGTTGCTCGGGTTTCCCGATCCCCGCAAAGGGATCACGGGCAACGTCATCGAGCAGGCGATTGATGCGCTTCAACGTTGCCCGGTCCGTCGCCTGCCAGAAGGTGTAGTCCTCCCACCCATGGGGCGTGAAGACAAACCTCATCGGTCGAGTTCGCGCTGCTGTACGTTGCTTGCGCGGGCCTGCTCCAGACTTTCCAGGAGCCGTCGAACGTTGGCCGGCGACCGCAGAAGGTACGCGGTCTCCTCGAGAGCCCGGTAATCGTCGATGCCGATGAGCACCGCATGGCCGCGCTTGGAAGTGATCTCGACCGGGGTGCGATCCTCGTTGACCTGCTCGATCAAAGGGAAGAGGTTCTTGCGTGCTTCGCTCGCGGTGATGGCCATCATGCTTCCTTTCCGGAGTCGTACAAGATATGGTACCACTTCGATGGTTGCGATCGCTGGTGGACACCTGACAACCGCCGAGGCGCACGGTAGCTAGCCTGCGGTGAAGTCCGGGCTGGAGGCACGCGTGAAGCCACTCGAAATCGCCGTCGTTGGTGGCTCGATCGCTGGTTGTTCGGCGGCGATCTTGCTTGAGCGCGCCGGACACAACGTTCACGTCTTCGAGCGATCGCGAGGTGGTCTCGTCGGCAGGGGTGGTGGGATCGGCACTCCAGGTCCGCTCCTCGCCGAACTGATGAAGCAGGATCTTGTCGGCCACGACTTCCCCTTCCTGGCCTGCTCGTCCATGCCGTTCGTGGTGCGAACCCTGCTCGAGCCCACGTATGGCTTCGTGCCGTGGGAGATGCCATCTCAATTCGCGATGTTCCATTGGACGTCGCTGTGGAACGCGCTCCGCAGCCGGGTGTCGGACGATCACTATCACCGAGGCGCGGGCGTCGTCAGTGCAGTAGAGGGTGCATCGGGTCGGGTCGAGCTGACCTTCGAGGACGGCTCCGGCGCCGATGCTGATCTCGTTGTGTGGGCCGACGGCTATCAGTCACTCGGCCGTGCGCTCATGTGTCCCGGAGTTGACCTGCGTTACCGGGGGTACATGTTGTGGCGGGGATTGCTCCCGGAACGGGAAATGGACCACGGCGACATTCTGGGGTCGACCGTGCCGAGGCTGTCGTTCCCAACTATGCCGGGGAACTTGGTCGCGTACTTCGTGCCCGGCGCCGACGGTTCGTCGCAGACTGGCGAGCGCCTGGTCAACTGGGCGTCGTACATTCCGTTGCCGGAGGGCGAGTTGGATTCGTTCATGATCGATCGAAGCGGCACCCTCCGGGTCGGCACCATCCCACCCGGCGAGCTACGTCCCGACGAAGAGCAGCGGTTGAGAATGCTGATGGCAGGCGAACTCCCCGACGCCTTCGCCGCGATGGTGAACAAGACAGAAAACACCTACGTGCAGTTGATCTACACGATTCGCGCACCGCGTTACCACCTCGGACGGATGTGCCTCATCGGCGATGCCGGAACCGTCGCCCAACCGCACACCGGTTCCGGAGTGTTCAAGGGCTACCACAATGTGAGCAGCCTGCTCGACTCGCTCGCGCGCCACGACGACCTCGACATTGCCCTCGAGGAATGGAGTACAACGCAGGTCGAACTCGGGGACCGACTGCTGGCTCTGGGCGAACAGACCGAGCAAGCGTTCATTTGGAACCCGCTCGATCTTGCAACGGCAGACGCAGCAAGTGCGGAAGCTTGGTGGCATCACGCCGTGCAGTTTCCCGAAGACTTCGGCTTCGAGCCAAGCGCTGACAACGAGGACTAACGAGTGGTTTGGGGGCAGCCCGTCACCGACAGCACGGTCTCAGTAGCAGTGTGGGTCTCGTAGGATTCGCTGCGAGAGGTCCGTGGGTACGAGAGGGAGACCGGCACGATGGGGACGGGATCGTTGGAGACCGACTATCTCGTGGTGGGCGCCGGTGCGATGGGCATGGCCTTCACGGATGCATTGATCGATCACTCGGATGCGCACGTCACGCTCGTCGACCGTTGCC
>JANNQQ010000134.1:0-6547 GCA_031400835.1 Actinomycetes bacterium
CGCACGACGACTGCTTAATGAGGTCGCTCGGCTTCGAAGTTGACAAAGGCGGGCTCGCCAAGGTCGACGCTACCGGCCGAACAACCGTTCCCGGTGTCTGGGCCGCCGGCAACGCAAGCAACCCACGCGCACAAGTCATCACCGCCGCAGGCGAAGGATCAGCAGCCGCGATCGACATCAACAACGACCTCGTCGAGGAAGACGTCCGTGAAGCGCTTCAGAACGTGGCTGCCCAACGACGACCGGCGACAACATCAACCAACCATCCCCAAAGGACATACCAATGAGCAACACGACCGGCACTGCCCCCGCACGCGTCCCGCCGCCAACGAAGCACCAGCTCGCGCTCATGATCTGGCTTTGCGTCTTCCCGACGCTCACCGTCATCAACCTGGCCTTCGGAGACTGGCTCCGAACGATGCCATCCGTGCTCCGTACCTTCGTACTCGCAACTATCGCCGTACCAGTCGTCATTTACGGACTCATGCCCCACCTCCACGGTCTTCGCGCCCGACTGCTGAACCGAGACTGTCAGGTTCCTCGATGACTCTCGAGAGGCTGTCAGGAGGGGTGAATTCGCAAGATCGTCTAGGCTCGGCGGACTCGACAGGAAAGAGGGAGCTACCGATGGAGGCCGATCAGAGGAACGCTCGGATCTTCGGAGTGCTGTTCGTCATTACGTTCATCACCTCGATACCTGCGCTAGCTCTCCTCCAGCCCGTCCTCGACGACCCAGCCGCCTACATTGCCAGCGGCGGCAAGGACGGCCAGATCTACCTCGGAGTGCTTCTTGAGCTGCTCCTCATCATTGCGAATGTCGGGACAGCCGTCGTGGTGTACCCGATCCTGAGGCGGCAGAACGAAGTCCTCTCCCTCGGTTATGTCGCTGCTCGAATCGTTGAGTGCGTTTTCATTGCAGCTGGCATCGTCGCAGTCCTCGGGATCGTCAGCTTGCGGCAGGACGATCCTGACGCCGCATCGCTAGCCGTATCGCTCGCCGCGCTCAAGGATTGGACGTTCCTCCTCGGCCCCGGCTTCATCGTTGGCTGGGGGAACGGGCTCATACTCGGCTACCTGATGTACCGCTCCGGTCTCGTCCCACGGGGAATGGCAATGCTGGGCCTCATCGGTGGGCCACTCATCATCCTCGCGGGAATCGGCGTGCTGTTCGACGCCTGGGCCGCAGGCGGCACGGTGCAGGCCATCGCGACAATCCCTGAGTTCTTCTGGGAGTTGTCCCTCGGCATCTACGCCGCGGTGTGGGGATTTAGGCGAGATTCCCCGATCCTCTCGCCCACCGCGCGCATGTCGCGGTCGGGAGGCGCCTAGAAGCCGCCGCGTTCCATTGGGGAGGCGGTTCTGGGCGAGAGAATGCGAGGATCAGGCCATCAGGTGGTGGGCCGCGAGGCGGAGCTCGCTGTCCTACACGCGTTCCTGGAACGGGACGGAGGCGGTCGAACCCTTGTCCTCACCGGTGACGCGGGAATCGGCAAGACGACGTTGTGGGACGCGGGTCTCGGTGCTGCGCGTGAGCAAGGAATCCGCGTTCTCTCGACGCGCGCAAGTAGCGCCGAAGCAAAGCTGTCCTATGCCGCGCTGATCGACCTCCTGGACGGGATCGACACGCAAGAGCTCGCCCATCTGCCGGCGCCGCAGCTGCACGCTCTCGAGGCCGCGCTCCTGCGGACGGAGCCCGTCGGGGGAACCTTCGACTCCCAGGCGATCGCGCTCGGGTTTCTGAACGCACTGCGGGCACTCGCCGAGCGACCGCTGCTCGTCGCAATCGACGACTTCCCGTGGCTCGACGCGCCGTCTGCCGCGGCACTGACATTCGCCGCGCGCCGGCTCGAGGGCGACGAGATCAAGTTCCTGCTTTCCAGACGACCAGGCCGGCCCTCCACTCTCGAGCAGGCGCTTGGGAAGGGACAACTCGACCGCCTCGAGGTCGGCCCGCTGAGCTACGGGGCGATCCGGCGACTGCTGTCCGAGAAACGTAATCTGACCCTCCCTCGCCCCCTGCTCCGCCGGCTCGTAGACTCCACGCTCGGGAACCCGCTGTTTGCGATGGAGCTCGGGCGTGAGCTGGCCGACCGTGGGCTGCCGGCGATCGGGGAAGACCTCCCGGTACCGGACGCGGTCGAGGAGCTGCTTAGGATGCGCGTGGCCCGGCTTCCACCCCCGACACGCAGGCTGCTGCTTGCCACCGCGCTTAGCGCAGACCTGACCACCTCCCAGCTAGGCAAGCTCATGAGCGCTCGAGCCGTCGAGGACGCAGTCGACGCCGGGGTGCTGCTCGTCGATGGCGATCGTGTCAGAGCGTCGCACCCGCTGCTCGCCGCCGCGGCGAAGAAGCGCTCCCGCAATGGGGCGCGGCGGGAGCTCCACGCGGAGCTCGCTGGCGTCGTGAGCGACGATCAGCTGCGCGCCCGACATTTGGCGCTCGCGGCGGATGGCGCCGACGAGCCGCTCGCGGCAACGGTCGCCAACGCGGCGGTTGTCGCTGCTTCGCGTGGGGCCGTGAGGGAAGCGGTCGAGCTGGCCGAGCACGCGCTGCGTCTAACGCCGACCGGCTCGGCGTCGCGGAGTGGCCGCCTCCTGGCGTTGGCCGGGTATCTCGAGGTGGCAGGTGAGGCCCAGCGAGTCACGGATCTGCTCACACCCGAGCTCGACTCGCTCCCTCGCGGCGCGGCGCGGGTCTCTGCCCAGCTGCTCCTGTCCGAAGGCGGGGGGGTCAGGAGCGTTACAGACCATCAGCGGCACCTCGAGCTGGCTCTCGCTGAAGCGCGTGACGATCCTGCGCTGCGAGCACACGTGCTGGCGAAGCGGTCGATCCACGCGGCTGCCGCGTGCGTCGAACGGATCGAGGAGGCCGAGGCATGGGCGCTCGAAGCGCTGGCTGCGACGAGCAGCGTCGACTCCGAGGTCGTACGGCTCGCGCTCCACGGCCTCGCCTGGGCTACGGCCCTCGCTGGACGGCCGATCGATGACCTGAACGAACGTTTCCATGCCGAGGCCAGCGCTGCCTACCACCTCTTCGACTCCACCGACCGGGTGGTCGGTCTGCGGCTCCTCTGGAGGGGCGAGATCGCCGGTGCGCGGACGACTCTCTCTCAACTGCACTCGCTCGCGGACGAGCGCGGAGAGTTGTGGTCATACGTCGTCCTGCGCCTGCATCTGTGCGAGCTCGAGCTTCGCGTTGGCGATTGGGACGCGGCGACGCGCCTGCTTGACGAGTGGGCGGAGTCAACGGAGGCGGAGCTGCTCTCTGCGCCGAGCTACGAGCGTTGCCGCGCATTGCTCGCGGCCGGCCGCGGTCACCCGGCCGAGGTGGAGAGGTGGGCGGCCCCTGCGCTCGCCGGTGCGGAAGCGGCCGGAGCCAACTGGCAGCTGCTCGGGGCGCTGCGGGCAAGGGGTGACGCGGCGCTCCTTTCGCATGATTCCGGCCGGGCGCTCGAGAGTCTGCGAACCGTGTGGACGCACACTGAGCGCGAGGGTGTGAAGGATCCGGGTGCTCTCCCGGTTGCGCCGGATCTGGTCGAGGCGCTGGTGGAGTTGGGAGAGCTGGAGGAGGCCCGTGCAGTGACGAATCGTCTGCGCGTGTTGGCCGAGCAGCAGGGCCATCCTTGGGGGCTTGCCACCGCGAAGCGCTGTGACGGGCTGCTCTCATTTGCCGAGGGCTCCCTCGATGAGGCGGCCGCAGCGCTCAGCTTGGCAGCTGACGAATACGCGAGTCTGGGGCTGCGTTTCGATGCCGCCCGGTCGCTCCTCCTGCTCGGCCGCGGGCAACGACGCCACAAGAAGTGGGCCGCCTCTCGTGCGTCACTGGAACACGCGGTCGCTGCGTTCGACGAAATCGGCTCGCCAGGCTGGGCCGATGACGCGCGCTCCGAGCTGGCGCGCGTCGGTGCCCGCCGGCCTGGAGCGGCTGGCCAGCTGACACCGACGGAGAAACGTGTGGTCGAGCTCGCGACCGAGGGTCTTTCGAACAAGGAGATCGCGCAGACGCTCGTCGTCACCGTCAACACGGTCGAGACGCACCTCTCCCACGCATACGCGAAGCTCGGTGTCCGCTCGCGCGCTCAGCTCCGGCAACCGTAGCGGCGTCAATAGTTTCAGGGTTTCCGCTATTTCGCCCACCTCCCTGGCGTGGCTACGTTCGTCGCGTGCCTGAGTTCCTGGTCGAGCTATACGTCCCGCGTGGCGATGACGCCGCTGTCGAACGGAGCGCCCGCAGCGCTCGCCTGGCGGCGAAAGAGCTGACCCGGGAGGGAAGGTCGGTGCAGTACATGCGGTCGCTCTTTGTTCCCGAGGACGAGACGTGCTTCTTCCTCTACGAGGCGACCACCGCCGACGACGTTGCGGAAGCAGCGCGACGCGCGTCACTTCCATTCGACCGTGTCGCGCTCGCTGTTGCAGGGCGCGAAGGAGAAGAGGAGCAATC
This sequence comes from Actinomycetes bacterium, assembly GCA_031400835.1. GTDB lineage: Bacteria > Actinomycetota > Thermoleophilia > Gaiellales > Gaiellaceae > Gaiella. Next base: position 4,442 of record JANNQQ010000134.1, read on the forward strand.
ATGACCCGACTCTGGATGGTTTTGTCGAGCGTTGTCGTCGCGCTTGTCGTCGTACTCGCACCCGCGGCTGCGCCGGATCGCAAGTCGCCGCGGATTGTGGCTGCGGCGATGCTGGATGCCGATCGTGATTCGCGCGCCGATCGTGTGCGACTCACCTACTCGGAGCGTGTTCGCCACCTGGTAGACAAGGACGGGCGCTACCCGTTCACGGTCGCGGGCTACCGAATCCGCTCGATCGGGAAACCGATCGGGAAGACGCTCCTGGTGTTGCTCGCCGAGAGGGTGCAACCCGATCCGAAGGCGACACCGGTGGTTCGCTACCGGCGGACAAGCTCGCGGCCTGTTGTGGATCTGGCTGGAAACCAGGCGTTGGTGCAGCGGTTCGTCCGCACGAGAGGGCATGGGCGTGTGCCGGCTACTCCCTCGCCTCCCGCCTCACCACCGGCGCCCCCCTCCCCGGCTGATGCGGATGGTGATGGCACCCCGGACGAGGATGATTGCGCGCCAACGAACGCGGCGATCCACCCGGGCGCTGCTGACACGCCTGAGCTTGGGTTTGTCGACTCGAATTGCGACGGGATCGATGGCACCGAGAAGGACGCCATCTTTGTGTCGCCCGACGGGAACGACGCGAATCCGGGCACAAAGGCGAAGCCCGTGCGCGAGATCGAGCGGGCAGTAGTTGCCGCCGCCGTCGGTGGGAAGCGGTACGTGCTGGTCGCCTTCGGCACCTACGGCCGTGTCTACCTCTCCTCGCCAATCTCGATTTACGGGGGGTACGACCCGAGCTGGGGGCGCCGCGACCGCTACCCCGACGGGCTCCCGTTGATCACAGGACAGCCGGACGGCGTGGTCGTCGACGGCGCCAAAGGTGTCGTCCTCCAGCATCTGAAGGTCACAGGAAGCGTCAGGACGGGCATTGTCTCTGACGGTGGCGCCTACGGCATCCGGGCGATCAGGGGCGCCAGTCTCACCCTGCAGCGGGTCGTCGTCAGCGCCGGCAACGGACTCGCTGGCACCTCCGGCGCAACCGGAGGGAGAGGCGCAAGCGGCGGGCCAGGAGGTCAAGGTGGGATCGGATCCTGCGACGGCCAGTTTGGCGCCGGCACATCCGCCGGAGGAGCCGGCGGGTCGAGCCTGGCCGAGAGGCCGGGCGGGCAGGGCGGGTTCGGAGGCATTCAGAGCGGTAGCTCCGGAAGCACGAGCGGGCAAGAAGGGAAGCTCGGGACACCCGGCGGCGCGGGCGGCGCGAAAGGCAACCCTGGCAAGCCGGGTGCAAAGGGTCAGAGCGGCGAGAACGGCGGGGCCGGATTGGCGGGGTCTGGAGCTACCGGCCTCGGTGATCCCGGAATGGTTTGGGTTGTACGCGCGGGTCGCGCCGGCGGCACTGGCAAGCCCGGAAACGGTGGCGGCGGTGGTGGAGGGGGTGGCGCGCAGAGCGGGCTCTTCGCAAACGACGGCACCGGCAACGCCGGTGGCGGCGGCGGTGGAGGAGGCGTGCCCGGGATCGGTGGGATCGGCGGCACGGGCGGTGGCGGATCGTTCGGCCTGTACCTCTTCGACTCGAAGGTCGTCGTCGAGGACAGCACGATCGCGGCCGGTAACGGCGGTGCTGGTGGCCGCGGTGGTAACGGCGGTCTCGGTGGCGCGGGTGGCGCGGCAGGGAAGGGCGGCAAGGTGTGCACGTCCGAGGTTGGTGCTGGTGGCGACGGTGGCTTCGGCGGTGCTGGTGGTCGCGGTGGCGGTGGTGGCGGCGGCGCCGGTGGCCCAAGCATCGGTGTCTTCAAGGTCGGGACATCGACAGTGATCCGCAAGGGCGCCACCAAGTTCACGCGCGGGACGGCGGGTGCGGGCGGAGCCGGAGGAAGCAGCGGGCCGGGCGGCGCCGGAACCGTCGGCGAGGCTGGAATCGCGGCGCCGGACTTCCCGGGATCTGGATAGCCCTGATGGTGCTTAATCGTGTTGCGCTCGCTGTTGCGAGGCGCGAGAAGGAGGAGTGGTTGTGAGACGATTGTGGATGGTTTTCGTGGCCGTGCTGGTTGCATCGATAGTCGTGCTCGCGCCAGTGGCTGCGCCGGATCGAAAGCCGCCACGGGTTGTTGCAGC
>JANNQQ010000135.1:0-1814 GCA_031400835.1 Actinomycetes bacterium
CAAGGCACCTTCAACTACTTCGGCCGCGAGCATGGCATCCCGTCCGACACCGCCGAGGCGACGCGGCTGCTGCTGACGGCGTCAGCCCATCCGGTGCAGGTCGGCCTGGTCAACGACCGCGTGTTCCTCGTCAATGCCAGCCTCGGGCTGTACCCGCAACTGCTCGAAGATCGCGAGGCCTGGAAGCGCCAGTTCGGGCGCAGCCGGCTGGTCGCATTTGGTGCCGGGTTGGTCACGCTGATGGGCGCGCACCGCCGCCTGCGACTGCACTTCGACATGCGCGGCGAAGCGCACGACGTGCGCACGCCGACCCTCTTTGTCGGCAACAACAGGCTGCAGATGGAACAGATCGGCATCGCGCAGACATTCGCGCAGGGCCGCCTGGCAGCCATCATGCTGCGGCCGGTGGGCTCGTTCGGCATGTTGGGGCTGCTGCTGCGCGGCGCGCTGGCGCGCCTGGGCGAGGCCGACAGCGTCATCAGCTTCGGCTTCGACAGCCTGACGGTGCGGGTGTCGCGCTTTCGCAGCCGCCGCCGCCTGAAGGTGGCGACCGACGGCGAAGTGACCTGGCTCGACGCTCACGCCGGAGATGCTCAAGGAATACTCGCGCCTCGCGACCGACTATCCCGACAGCCCGCTCGTCCCGGAGGCGCTCCTCATCACGGGGAACTTTTACTTCGAGAAGCGGGACATGGACACCGCGGAGACGCACTACAAGAAGGTACTCGAGAAGAAGGACAAGGGTCTCGCCGCTCTCGCCCGCTACAAGATGGGCTGGATCGAGATGAACCGCACGAACCACAAGGAGGCGCTCGCGAACTTCGAGCAGGCGGCGCGCTACGCGAACGCCGGGACCATGGCCGCGACGAACGCGTCGACCGCGCAGCGGCAGAAGCTGAAGAACGTCCGCCGCGAGGCGCTCACCGACTCGGTGCAGCCGTTCACCGAGGTGAAGAAGCCCGAGGACGCCGTCGCCTACTACGGCGAGTTGGCCGACACGCGGAACCTCTACGCAGCGATTCTCGAGAAGCTCGGTAACCGCTACTACATCCAGCAAAACTGGGATCCGTCTGCGAAGATCTATCGCACGCTGGTGACGCTCACGCACGACGTCGAACGCTCCTACGAGTTCGGACAGCGGTTCTTCGAGTGCGTCGTGAAGGCTCGCACCGAGTTCGAGAAGAAGCCGACGAAGCAGGAGAAGGCGCTCGGGGGGTCCGATCCCAAGGCGACGCCGACTCCGGCCGTCTCCACCGTGGTGACGCCGGTACCTTCGCCGGCGCCCGGCGGCGTGAAGAAGCCGGTGGTGCCGCTCCACTTCGTGGCCGAAGACGCGCAGATGCTCACGGACACGATCGCGCGCTACTCGTCGTCGTGGCGCATCCCCAAGAAGGATCGCGACGGAGCGGTGAAGGAATACGAGCTCTTCGTTCGCGACATCGCCACGCGCCTGCAGATCGCCTCGCAGAACGAGCCGAACGCCACCAAGAAGAAGCAGCTCTCCTGGGAGGCGGCGCGCGCGTATCGGTCGTATCTCTCGTTCTTCAGGGATCCGGCGCAGAAGCGGGCGATGGAGGAGAACTACGCCCTCGCGCTCACGTTCTCGGGCCGTCACTGGGAAGCGGGCCGGCAGTGGGAGGACGTCGCCAAGCTCGACAAGAAGACCGAGCGCGACGCCATCCACGACGCCCTGGCCGAGTACCACGAGGCCAACAAGGAGCGGGACAAGCTCGGCCGCTTCCGCCGCGTGCAGGCGCGCGAGGGCGAGAAGATGCTCGGCGAGTACTACGCGCAGGTCTATCCCGACGGCGAGG
>JANNQQ010000136.1:0-1672 GCA_031400835.1 Actinomycetes bacterium
GCGACGCCGATGTTGACGTCGGTCACCTCGAGCAACCCCTCATCGCCCCAGACGGCGTTGAAGCTGCGGTTCTCGTGCAACGCGATCGCGCATGCCCTGACGAGAGCTGCTGTTATTCCCAACCGGCCGCCCGTGCTCGCCGACACGAGCGCGAGATGCTCCTCAACCGCAGCGGTGGAAACCTCGGTTGACACGTAGAAGTGCGGAACGGTTGCCTGACTCTCTGCCATTCGCCGCGCGATGGCCGCTCGCATCGGCGTGACCTCGACCAGCTGACCGGTCAACGAGCTCACTCCGGCGTCTCGATCGCGCCAATGACCTCGCCGACCGCCACGTCGCTCCCTGCGGCGTGGGTGATCTCGAGAAGCGTCCCCGCCTGGAGCGACTCCATCTCCACCGTCGTCTTGTCGGTCTCGATCTCGGCAATGGGCTGACCTCGTTCGACGGTATCCCCCACCGAAACTAGCCAGGAGACGATCTTGCCCTCCTCCATGTCGAAGCCGAGGTTGGGCATCGTGATCTCCACTCTCATGTCGACTCCTCGTCGATCGTCCACGGCGTCTCCGACAGGGGGAACGTATTGGTCACTTCCTGCGCATCGCGCTTGAAGACGAGGAAGCTGCGGCCGAACTCGATGACGACCTCGCGCCGCTGATTGATGCCTCGCGTCCGCACCGAGACGATCCCGCACGAGGGCCGGCTCTTCGAATCCCGCACGCTACGGATCTCCGACTCGGCCCAAAGGGTGTCCCCGGCGAAGACCGGCGCCGGAAGGCGGATGTCGGTCCAGCCGAGGTTCGCGACCGCGTTCTCGGAGGTGTCGGAGACGGACAACCCGAGGACGATGGCAAGCGTCAGGCTGGAGACGACGAGAGGCGCTCCGAACTCGGTCTGCGTCGCGAATTCGTGGTTGAAGTGGATCTGGTTCGTGTTCATCGTTAGCAAGGTGAACCACGTGTTGTCCGCCTCGCTGATCGTCCGGCCGAGACGCGAGCGATAGGTGTCACCGACCGCGAAGTCCTCGAGAAACCGGCCACGCCACTCCTCGCTCATGAGGCACCGGCCTTTCCCGCCGTGGTTTGAAGGTGCTCACCAAGGGCGCCGGAGGCACCCAGGCGCTCGATCTCTTCTGGCGCGTACCCGCAGAGCTCGCGAAGCACTGCCTCCGTGTGCTCGCCGCGGAACGGGGCCCGCTCGATGCTAGGTACCGCACCATCGACCCGAACCGGGCTCGCAACCTGGCGGACGACTCCGAGCACCGGGTGCTCGAACTCTGCCATCACCCCGCGGGCAATCGCCTGACGATCGGCGAGCGCGGTGGCGATGTCGTTCACGGGAGCGGCCGGCACTCCAGCGCGGGCCAGGCGGTCGATCCAGACCGCGGTCGGCTGCGTGCGAAATACCTCGGCGAGCGCCTCGACGAGCGGCTCGCGATTGCGATCGCGCTCGACGAACGATGCAAAGCGCGGATCGGACATGAGCTCGGGACGCCCGATCTCCTCACAGAGCCGGAGCCACAACGACTCCTTGGGGCAGGCGACGACGATCCAGCCGTCGGCGGTCGGGAAGTTCTGAAACGGAACGATCGACTGGTGCGCCGAGTCCGAGCGGCGGACGGGCTCGAAGTCCCGTGAGGCGACCCAGGTAGAGAGGTACGTCAGTTGGGCCAGCG
>JANNQQ010000137.1:0-2259 GCA_031400835.1 Actinomycetes bacterium
GCCAAAGCTGCCCGAGCGCCCAGCCCTCTCCGACGAACAGCGCCGGGCCAATCGACCGAGCCGGGTTCACCGAGGTGTTGGTGATCGGGATGCTTATCAGGTGGATTAGCGTCAGCGCCAGGCCGATGGCGACGGGCGCGAAGCCTGCCGGGGCGCGTTTCGAGGTCGAACCGAGAATGACGATGAGGAAGATAGCGGTCAGGACCACCTCGGCGACCAACCCGGCTGCCAACGAGTAGCCGGCGGGCGAGTGCTCGCCGTAGCCGTTCGCTGCGAATCCATCCCCGGAATTAAACCCATCAAGACCAGTCGCGATGACGTAGAGCACACCTGCCGCGAGGATGGCGCCCGCCACCTGCGCGATGATGTAATAGGGGGCGTCCTTCGCTGCGAAACGCTTGCCCACGATTAGGCCGATAGTGACCGCGGGGTTGAAGTGGCCGCCCGAGATGTGTCCTACGGCGAACGCCATGGTCAGCACTGTGAGCCCGAACGCGAGCGACACGCCGAGCAGCCCGATGCCGCCCGGACTGACGCCGGCGGCAAGTACGGCGCTTCCGCATCCTCCGAATACGAGGACGAACGTCCCGACGACTTCAGCAGCGACTTTTCTTTGCATCTGTCCCCCTCTTCGCAGGGCGAGGCGTTCTGGCGCCAAACACCCGGCGATTGTGGTAAAGCGTATACGCACTATCGCAATTAAGGAAGCATATCCGGAAGCGGCCGCAATCCTTTGGTCGGAGGTTCGCCGCAAGAGCATGGGGTTTCCCAGGGGAGTTCCCACACGAATGCGAGTTCGTGGTAGGAACTCTAGGAGCCGTCGGCAACCACTCGCGGTAGCACGATCGTGAACGTCGAGCCCTCGCCGGGAATGCTTTCGACGGTGATGTCGCCGCCCATGAGCCGACAGAACTCGCGGCTCAGCGCGAGGCCCAGGCCGGTGCCGCCGTACTTGCTCGCGGTCGAGGCCTCCGCCTGCGAGAACGCCTCGAACAGCTTCCCAATCTGCTCCTCGGTCATCCCGATACCAGTGTCCAAGACCGCGAACCGGACGGACTCGGGTGCCGCATCGACCTTCACGGTGATCGTCCCGCCTTCGGTGAATTTCGCCGCGTTGGAGAGCAGGTTGAACAGCGCCTGGCGCACCTTCGTCACGTCGGCGTGCATCCTCCCGGCGTCTTCGGGACAGGCAATGACCAGGGTGTTTCCGTTCTTCTCGACCGCAGGCGCGATCATCGACTTCACGCCATCGAGCAGAGCTGCAATTTCGAAGTCTTCCGAGAAGATGGTCATCCGCCCGGCCTCGACCTTGGAGAGGTCGAGGATGTCGTTGATGAGCATCAGCTGGTGCCTCGCGGCGCTATTGATCCTCGCCAGGTCGGGCAGATAGACCTCGTGGCCGGCGTCTTCCGCTTCCTCTGCCACCAACTCGCTGTATCCGATGATCGCGTTTAGCGGCGTACGAAGCTCGTGAGACATGTTGGCCAGGAACACCGACTTGTGTTGCGAGGCGATCTCGAGCTCGTTGTTCGCCGTCTGCAGCTCGTTGAACAACCGCCCGTTTTCGATGGCGATAGCCGCCTGGTCGGCGAAGGTCTGGAGTAGGGCGATTTGTTCGTCCGTGTATGGCCGCACTTCCAGTCGCGCGGTTGCGATGGCGCCGATCGCCACTTCGTCCCGGATGAGCGGCACATTCAGCATGGTCCGATAGCCGAGTCGTCGTGCCCAGGCCCGGTGGTCTGGATTGGGCACTTCATCCGCCGCTTGGGCGTCTCGAACGTGTGAGGTTTGCGCTTCCAGAATCTCCCATGCGAGCGGCATGTCGGGAATTATTGGATAGCGTGCATTCAACTCGAGTCGACTGCTCGAAGCTTCGGTCCTCGCAACGCGCACCATCTCGTTTCCGTCCACAAGAAACACCGCTACATCAATTGTCTCGAAGATCCGCGCGGCACTCTCGACGATGGCATTGAGAACCGGCTGCACATCTGACGGCGAAGTGCTCATGACACGCAAAATCTCACCGGTCGCCTGTTCGCGGCGAAGGGCCTCCGTCACCTCTCGGTTGCTGTCGCGCAGTTCCCGCAGGAGCCTGGCGTTCTCGATAGCTATTGCCGCCTGCCCAGCGAACGACTGGAGGAGCGCCACCATCTCCGGCGTGATCGCAGCGGGGCGGGATTCCATGCCCCGTTGCTGGAGCAATTCATCCAGGCTGTCGGCATCTTCCCGGTCGGTTCCCTCGTCGAGCTTTCATCCGGG
>JANNQQ010000138.1:0-13122 GCA_031400835.1 Actinomycetes bacterium
CTTGATCATTCCCATCATCGCAAGCATCCACGGGTAGTCCATACGGACTCACGTGTCGGCATTTCGTCCTGGTCGGGTCTGAGAGCCCGGCCAGGACGAGCTGCCTAGGTGGTTTTGGCTCGCCCGGGGCACCCGCTGCAACAATTGGGTCGTGACGCTGACCGAGCTCGCTGTGACGATCACGCTGCTAGGCGTGCTCGGGCTTGTGGCGGGACGGTTCGGGCTCTCGGCCATTCCGGCGTATCTGCTCGCCGGGATCGTCCTCGGGCCGAATGAGCCGCAATTCCTGAGTCTCGTGGAGCCTTCCGACGTGACCGCATTCGTCGCCGAGCTCGGACTGATCTTCCTTCTCTTCTTCCTTGGACTCGAGTTCAGCTTCACGCGGCTTGTCCGCAGCGGACGCCACGTCGCGTTCGGTGGTGCACTCGACCTCGCGGTCAATGGCGCGCTCGGCCTTATCGTTGGTTACGTCGCGTTCGGAACGTCCTTCGCGGCGCTCGTGCTCGCTGCCTGTGTCTACGTGTCGTCCAGCGCGATCGCGGTGAAGGCACTGACAGATTTTCGCCGTCTCGCCGACGACGAGACCGACCTCGTCCTGGCGATCCTCATCTTCGAGGACATTGCGCTCGCGATCGTGCTCGGCTTCGTCGCCACCGGCGGTGGGTCGGGCGCCGAGACTGCGGGCGTCGCGGCCAAGGCCCTCGCACTCGTGGGGCTCTCACTCGTCGCTGCCCGGTTCCTGTCCCGCGGGATCGGTCGACTTCTTGACCGCCTCGCGCTCGAGTTCTTTCTTCTCGGCGTGTTCGGATTCGTCATCGCGATGAGCGCACTCGGGAAAGGCCTCGGCGTCTCGGATGCGGTCGGCGCTTTGCTGGCGGGGGTGATCCTTGCCGACAGCGGCGTACGGGAGGAGATCGAGCAGCGGTTCTTCGCCGTGCGCGACGTCTTCGCCGCATTGTTCTTCTTCACCTTCGCGTTGACCATCGACCTAACGAAGATCGTCGAGGTCGGTTGGCTCGTGTTCCTTGCGACCGTCGTGACGGTGCTTGGTAAGACCGGCGTCGGTATGGCGGCAGCTCGCCTCGGCGACTTTTCGGCACGCCAGGGCATCAACGCCGGGGCTGCGCTCGTAGCGCACGGGGAGTTCACGATCATCCTCGCCCAGCTCGCAGCCGGGAACATCGCACTTTCGCTCACAGAGCGGGAAGATCTCGCGGCGTTCGCAGGGCTCTATGTGCTCGCGACGGCCACGATCGGTGTCATCCTCATGAAGGAATCGAAGCGGATCGGTCGGTTCCTCTACCCCGCAGCGGTCGTAGACTGACGGAATGGCGATTGATCTTCGCGAGACGCGCCTTCCGGGAGTCGGGGTGAAGTACACGTTCATCGCCGCCGCCGGGAGCCGGGTCACAGTGATCCAACACAACGATGGCGACCGGGAGCTCTATATCCACACGCGTCCCCGCGATGACGACCCAGCAGTCGTACTCGAGTTGCACGACGACGAGGCTCGCCAGCTCGGAGCCGTGCTCGGCGGGGCCTATGAGCGACCCAGGATCATCGAGGAGCTCGAGCTTGCGCTCGGTGAGCTCGCGATCGAATGGGTCAAAGTGCCGCCCGGAAACTGGGCTGTCGGGCAGACACTCAACGAATGCGGGTTCCGGCGGCGTACGGGTACCACGGTGATCGCGATCCTTCGCGAGCCAGAGCCTGTCGTCGGTGCGCAGCCGGATGCGATCGTTGCCGAGGGCGACACGCTCGTCGTAGTCGGCAAGGCGTCCCAGGTCGCCGAGTTCCGGCGTCTACTGGAATCAGACGTCTAAGGCTCGAAGCGGTAGCCCATCCGCGGCTCCGTGAGGAAGTATCGCGGGCGTGCGGGGTCAGGCTCGAGCTTGCGGCGGATCTGGGCGAGGTAGACGCGAAGGTAGTTGGTCTCGGTCTCGTACTGCGGGCCCCAGACTTCATGGAGGAGCTGTCGCTGCGAGACGAGCTTGCCCGGATGGCGGACGAGAAACTCGACGATCGCCCACTCCGTTGGAGTGAGCCTCACATCGGCGCCAGCCGCGTCCGTCACGCGCTTCGCTGCGAGATCCACCGTGAAGTCCCCGGTCGCGACAGTGGCCTCTTCGTCGGCTGGTGCCGCGCGCCGCAGGGCCGCGCGCAGCCGCGCGAGTAGCTCGCCCATGCCGAAGGGCTTTGTCACGTAGTCGTCCGCGCCAGCGTCAAGTGCCGCCACCTTGTCGGCCTCTCGTTCGCGGACGGAGAGCACGACGATCGGCACGTCCGTCCAGCCCCGCAAACCGCGGATGACCTCAAGGCCGTCAATCCCTGGTAGGCCCAGGTCGAGGATGACCGCGTCCGGGCGATGTCGCTGTGCAAGCGTCAGGGCAGCCTCTCCCGTTCCAGCGAGGTCCACGGCGTACCCTCGAGCGCGTAGGTTGGCTGCGAGAGCTCGAAGGATCTGCGGCTCGTCGTCAACAACCAGGATCCGTGTCATCTCGGCGCCGCCCTGAGGCGGAAGATCATCGTCAGGCCGCCACCCGGAGTGTCCTCAATCTCGACCGTGCCTCCCATCGCCTCGACGAACCCTCGTGCGATTGCGAGCCCTAGGCCGACACCGCCCGTCTGCGGGCTGTCTCCCAGGCGCTGGAAGGGAACGAACATCCGATCGCGCTGCTCGCGCGGAACCCCTGGTCCTCGGTCGACGACGCGAAGGTCGACGCCGTCGTCGATCGCCCCGGCGACAATCCTGACCGGTGCTCCCGCACCGTGCGCGACCGCGTTGGCGACGACGTTGGCGATTGCCCGCTCGAGTAGACCAGGGTCCGCGACGACTCGGGGAAGGGTCTCGGCGACGTCGACCTCGACCGCCTCGGCCCTCGACCCGATGCTCCGAAGGGCCGCCGGGACGATCTCGTCCAGACCAATCGCCGATGTCTCCACCTGCAACGCACCTGTCTGGAGGCGGCTCATATCGAGGAGGTTGCCGACGAGGCCATTGAGACGATCGGTTTCCTCGTCAATCGTGGCGAGAAACGCGTCTCGATCCGTCCGGGACCAGTCGATCTCGTCATCCAGGAGCGACGTCACCGAGGCCTTGATCCCAGCGAGCGGCGTCCGTAGGTCGTGGGAGACCGCAGAGAGGATCGCCAGCCGAAGCTCGCTCGCATGAGCCAGCTCGCCGACCTCGGATGCCTCACCCTCCAGCTCCTCCACGTGAATCGATCCGGAGAGCTCGGCGACGTAGGCGTCCAGGATGCGCCGCTCCTCCTCCCGGATCGGATGGCCGGCGAGGGCGAGCTCATGGGCATCGTCGACGCCAACCGTCGCCCCTTGCGAGCGCTCGACGTGATTGCCTGCGGTTCCTTCCGATGCCCACGCCTCACCCGCCTTGTGCCAGAGCGTGACGCCGTCCAGCCCGAACATCCGCCGGATCGCCTCGAGGAGGTCCGGAACCGACGACGTGCCAGCGAGACGCGCGAGCGTCTCGGCCTCGGCGCGGGCGCGCTGCCCTTCGACCGCGCGGCGGGAGGCGAGGGATACCAATGCACTCACGGTGCCAGCCACGATCAAGAAGACGGCCAGTGCGAGCAGGTTCTCGGTCTCTCCGATCGTGAAGGTGTGCAACGGCGGCGTGAAGTACCAGTTCGCGAGCAGGAACGCCCCGACCGCAGCACTAAGCGCCGGCCAGATTCCCCCAACTGCAGACACGATGACGACGACGAGGAGGTAGAGCAGCAGGACGCTCGGGAGGCCGACCTCGTTGCGTAAGCCGGCCAGGGCGACGGTCAGCACGGGAAGGGTCACACCGGCGACGGCGGCCCCGGCAAGAACTCGACGGGGTGGAAGCGCCTTCGGACGCCCGCCTCGAGACGTACGGGATACCGCGTCCTGATTGCTGATCACGTGGACGTCGAGGTCATCGCCCGATTCACGGATGACACCGTTGATGACGGAGCCTTGTGTGACCTCCCGCCATCGGGAACGGCGTGTGGCACCAAGGACGATCTGGGTTGCGTTCACCGCGCGGGCCGTTCCAACCAGTGCCTTCGCGATGTCGTCACCCACGACCTCGCGATACGTGCCGCCGAGCCGCTCGACGAGCGTTCGCTGTGCAGCCAGGGCATCCGCTGAGACGCTGGTAAGGCCGTCCTGGGGTCGGACGTGCACCGCGACGAGATCCCCGTTAGCCCGGTGCGACATCCGGGCGGCCCGCCGTACGAGTCGGTCTCCATCCGTGGCGCCTGTGAGAGCGACGACGATCCGCTCCCGCGTCTCCCACGGGCGCTCGATGCCGTGCAACCGACGGTAGTCGTCGAGAGCCTCATCCACGCGGTCGGCCACCCAGAGCAAAGCCAGCTCACGAAGCGCTCCGAGGTTCCCTTCCCGAAAGTAGTTACCGAGTGCTGCGTCGATGCGCTCTGCTGGATACACGTTGCCGTGCGCCATCCGCCTCCGCAACGCCTCCGGGCTCATGTCGACCAGCTCGATCTGATCCGCGCGTCGTGCGATCTCGTCCGGAATCGTCTCCCGCTGCACGACCCCGGTGATGCGCTCGACGACATCGTTAAGCGACTCGAGGTGCTGGACGTTGAGCGTTGAGATGACGTCGATGCCTGCAGCGATTAGCTGCTCGACGTCCTGCCAGCGCTTCTCGTTCCGCGAGCCTGGGACGTTTGTGTGAGCCAGCTCGTCGACGAGTACCACCGCCGGTCTGCGCTGGAGGATGGCGTCGACGTCCATTTCCTCGAACGTTGTCCCGCGGTACTCCACGCTTCGGCGCGGGATGTGCTCGAGGTCGGCGACCTGCTCCTGCGTGTTGGCGCGACCATGGGTCTCGACGACGCCGATGACCACGTCAGTGCCACGATCACGACGTCGCCGCCCCTCGTTCAGCATGGCGAAGGTCTTGCCGACACCGGGAGCGGCGCCGAGGTAGATGCGCAGAGCGCCGCGAGCCATAGGCTGTAGGGAACCTGATTTAGCGCGCCGCGTCGAGTGCGAGGTTCAGTTCGAGCACATTGACGCCTGGCTCGCCCAGGAACCCGAGCGACCGGTCTTCGGTGTGATCGCTGACGAGCGCGAGGACACGGCCGAGCGACAGCCCGCGCGCATCCGCCACGCGGGGTGCCTGCAGGCGTGCGTTGGCGGTCGAAATATGCGGGTCGAGACCGGAGGCGGATGCAGTTACAGCGTCCGCCGGAACGTCGGCGTCGCGAGCGAGTCCATTGTCCGTTCGATACGCCGCGACCCGCTTTGCGACCTCAGCGAGCAGCACGGGATTCGTTGGGCCGAGGTTTGACGCCGAGCTCGAAGAGGCGTCGTAGCCGTCACCGGCGGCCGACGGCCTCGACTGGAAGTACTCGCGACCAGAGAACGACTGCCCGAGCAGGCTCGACCCGACGACCTTGCCGTCTCGCTCGAGCAGCGAGCCGTTGGCGGGCGAGGCGAACGCGAGCTGCGAGACGCCTGCGATAGCCAGGGGATAAGCGACCCCGAGCAGGACGGTGAAGAAGATGAAGGCTATGAGCGCAGGAGCGAGTTGCTTACGCATCAGACGATCCCCAATCCGCCGACGACGACGTCAATCAGCTTGATGCCGACGAACGGGGCGACTACGCCGCCGACGCCGTAGACGAGTAGGTTGCGACGCAGCATCGAGGCGGCTGAGACCGCGCGAAAGCGCACCCCGCGGAGCGCCAGCGGTATCAGGGCCACGATCACCAGCGCGTTGAAGATGACCGCCGAGAGGATCGCGCTCTGAGGGCTGTCGAGCTTCATCACGTTCAGGGCGTCGAGCACTGGGAGCGATCCTGCGAACATCGCCGGGATGATGGCGAAGTACTTCGCGACATCGTTCGCGATCGAAAACGTTGTCAACGCGCCCCGGGTGATGAGCATCTGCTTGCCGATTGCGACGATCTCGATGAGCTTCGTGGGGTTCGAGTCGAGGTCGACCATGTTGCCGGCCTCCTTCGCCGCCTGCGTGCCCGTGTTCATCGCCACGCCGACATCGGCCTGGGCGAGAGCAGGCGCATCGTTCGTCCCGTCACCCGTCATCGCAACGAGCTGACCGCCGGCTTGCTCGCGCTTGATCAACGCCATCTTGTCCTCGGGTGTCGCCTCGGCGAGAAAGTCGTCTACACCGGCCTCATCGGCGATCGCCTTTGCGGTGAGTGGGTTGTCGCCGGTGATCATCACCGTGCGGATCCCCATCGCCCGAAGCTCGGCGAACCGCTCGCGCATCCCGTCCTTGACGACGTCCTTGAGGTGAACCACGCCCAGTGCACGGCCGTTCTCGGCGACCACGAGCGGGGTGCCACCCGACGAAGCGATCGCCTCGATCGCCGCGTCGAGCTCGGGCGGGATTGTCCCGCCCGTCTCCGAGATCCAGCGGCGAATGGCGTCCGTGGCGCCCTTCCGAACGCTACGGCCGTCAATCTCGACACCGCTCATGCGTGTCTGCGCAGTGAACGGCACGAGTTCGGCTCCGTGAAGCTCCCTTCCGCGAAGCCCATACAGCTCCTTCGCGAGCACCACGATGGAACGACCTTCGGGCGTCTCGTCGGCCAGGCTTGCAAGTTGTGCAGCGTCCGCGAGCTCCTCGGAGCTCACGCCGGGGGCTGGAACGAACTCTGCCGCCTGCCGGTTGCCAAGAGTGATCGTGCCCGTCTTGTCGAGGAGCAATGTCGAGCAGTCCCCCGCGGCCTCGACGGCACGACCGCTGAGTGCGAGGACGTTTCGCTGCACCAGCCGATCCATTCCCGCGATGCCGATCGCGGACAGCAGCGCCCCGATGGTGGTCGGGATCAAGCAGACGAGGAGTGCGACAAGGACGATGACTGGTTGCTCGGCTCCCGAGTAGACAGCAAACGGCTGCAGCGTCGCAACCGAGAGCAGCAGCACGATCGTGAGCCCCGCGAGAAGGATGTTGAGCGCGATCTCGTTCGGCGTCTTCTGGCGGCTCGCACCCTCTACGAGCGCGATCATCCGGTCAAGGAAGCTCTCACCCGCTTTGGAGGCGACGCGAACCACGATCTCGTCCGAGAGCACACGTGTCCCCCCGGTGACAGCGGAGCGATCTCCACCCGACTCACGGATCACCGGGGCCGACTCGCCTGTGATCGCCGACTCGTCGACCGAGGCGATCCCTTCGATGACGTCGCCGTCGGAGGGGATGATCTCGCCAGCAGAGACAACCACTTCGTCGCCGACCAGGAGCTGCGCGCTCGGCACCTCCGCGAAGGAGCCGTCCGGCAAGCGCTTTCTGGCCATCGTCTCCTGGCGTGTGCGCCGGAGAGCTGCTGCCTGGGCCTTGCCGCGACCCTCGGCCATCGCCTCCGCGAAGTTTGCAAAGATCACTGTGATCCAGAGCCAGACTGCGACCAGTCCGCCGAACAGGCTTCCCTCGGCAGCTGCATCGCCGAGATTCTTCACGAACAGGAACGTGGCGAGCAGCGCACCGACCTCGGTGACGAACATCACCGGGTTGCGCACCATGCGTCGCGGGTCGAGCTTGCGGACGCTGTCGACGAGCGCAGGCCCCGCGATCGCGGGATTGAAGAGGGACGAGCGTGTTGTGGTTGTCATAGTCCTAAATGCTCCAGTACGGGGCCGAGGGTGACGACAGGGAAGTAGGTCAGGCCGACCAGTACGACGACGACGACGGTTAGCAGCCCTGCAAAGAGCGGCGTGCCGGTCGGGAACGTCCCTGCGGTCACGGGGGTTGCCTGCTTGCGCGCGAGCGAGCCTGCAATCGCCAGCACCGCGACGATCAGGAAGAAGCGCCCGAACAACATCGCGAGACCGAGAGTCGTGTTGAACCAGTCGGTGTTGCCCGTGAGCCCGCCGAATGCCGAGCCGTTGTTGTTCGCAGCCGACGTGAATGCGTAGACCACCTCGGAGAGCCCGTGGGGACCCGGGTTGAGGATCGAGGAAGTCGCGGTATCGAGCACAACCGATAGCCCTGCGAACGCGAGGATCACGATCGGGACAACGGCGAGATAGACGACGACCAGCTTCATCTCGGTCGCCTGGATTTTCTTGCCGACGTACTCGGGTGTTCGGCCCACCATCAGACCTGCCAAAAAGACGGCGAGGAGCGCAAACACCAGCATGCCGTACAGACCGGCTCCGACACCGCCGGGACTGACCTCGCCGAGCATCATGTGGACGAGCGGAACGGCGCCGCCGAGCGGCGTGTAGCTGTCGTGCGCGCTGTTGACAGCGCCCGTCGAGGTGCCCGTGGTCGCGGCTGCGAAGAGCCCGGAGGTAGCGATGCCAAAGCGGGTCTCCTTGCCTTCCATGTTCCCGCTGGCCGCGCCCAGCGCCTCAAGGCGCGGGTTGCCTTGCTCCTCAAATGCGGTCACGAGACCGGTGGCGGCAATCCAGATCGTGAACATCGCCGCAAACACCACCCAGCCCTGACGCTGATCCTTGACGAGTCGGCCGTAGGTGTACGTCAGCGCGAACGGGATGCAAAGCAGCGCGAGAATCTGGAGGAGGTTCGTAAAGCCGGTCGGATTCTCAAACGGGTGCGCCGAGTTGGCGTTGTAAGGCCCGCCACCGTTCGTCCCGATCTCCTTGATCGCCTCCTGCGACGCGATCGGGCCACCCGGGATCGTCTGGGTCGCACCGGAGACCGTGGTGGCTTCGGTGAACCCGTGCAGGTTCTGCACGACGCCCTGGCTCACGAGGAGCAGGGCAACGACGATGGACAGGGGGAGGAGAACCCGCGTGATGCTGCGCGTCAGGTCGACCCAGAAGTTGCCGATCGTCGCCGAGCGCCGTCGAATGAGGCCACGGACGAGCGCGATCGCCACGGCGAGGCCAACCGCGGCAGAGACGAAGTTCTGTACCGCGAGCCCGGCCATCTGGGTGAGATGACTCATCGTCAGCTCCCCGCCGTAGTTCTGCCAGTTGGTGTTCGTCACAAAGCTCACCGCGGTGTTGAACGCGAGCGCTGGCGGAACGCCGACCGCGTCGGTGGGGTTGAGCGGAAGGGAGCCCTGGAGACGCTGGAGACCGTAGAGCCCGAGGACTGAGATGAGGCTGAAGCCCAGAACCGAGAATGCGTACACGGGCCAGGTCTGTTCTCGCGATGGATCGATGCCGCAGGCGCGGTACAGAAGCCGCTCGAGTGGGAGCAGGAAGCGATCACCCGGCGCCCGTCCTTCACCGAAGACGGCGGCGAGGTATGCGCCAAGCACGCGCGTCGTGACCAGTAGCAGGGCGATCAGAACCGCGAGTTGCAGCCAGTTCGAGCCGCTCATCCGAGCCGCTCCGGGTAGAGCAAGGCGTATACGAGGTAGGCGAGCGCGGCGATCGCGAGAGCCAGGCCGATGGCGTTCTCCAGGTTCATCGGTCCGACGCCTCCTCGACCTCGGCTCCAACGATTGTGGTGCAGCCGCGGACGAACAGCGCCGTCAACGCAAAGAACCCGATCACGAGGAGGATGTAGACGATGTCTCTCATGTCCCTAGTTGTACGTCCGCCCACGGACGCGAGGACTCTTCTTGACGGCGTCTGTACTCCGCGCCGAGCGATCTTGACGCCGCCTTAACGCCTGACCCTTCGACGCTGGTAGCGCCAGCGTGCGACGGCGAGCGTCAACGACCCCGCGACCACGATCATTGAGAGGTTGATCGCAAGCTGCAGCGCGGCTCCACTCCACTCGCCCCAGTTCCCGTACGCGGCCGCGACGCCGACGTTGGCCGCGGCAGGGATGGTCGTGACGGAGATGAGCACGCCGATCAGAGCCCCCGACTTCGCCGTCTGCAGGGAGATCATCCCGGCTGTACCCGCGAGAATCGCAACGATCACCGAGTACGCGTCCGGATGCGAGATGAAGAACGTCTGAGATCGCGCTTCCAGCGCTGCCTCGGTGGGTGTCAGCTCGAGCGCGCGCAGTACGAGCGTCAGCGCCCACGACGCGGCGATTGCGACGGTGAAGCCGACCACGAGCGCGGTGGCTGAGCGACGCGCGATCGCCGGCCTGCGTCTGACGATTGCGAGGCAGATCGCCGCCAGCGGCCCGAACTCCGGCCCGACGACCATGGCGCCGACGATCAGGATTGCGGAGTCCGTGAGAATCCCGACCGCGGCGAGCAGCGTTGCAATTGTCATCAGGGCGAGGTAGGCGAACGAGAGCTCGCTGCTCTCGCTGACCTGCTGTTCGACCTGCTCCCACAGCACGGCGTCCGCGGGGGAGCCGGGCGCGCCGCGTGTGGCCTTGGTGGCGCCGCGGGAGATCGAGGCGTCGATTGCCTCGATTGCGATCGAGCCGTCGTGATCGAGGCCGATCGCACACAGGTGTTCGACGACGACACTGACCTCCTCCCGCGCAACGTCACACACGATGAGGTCGCCGGCCGGCGAGAGGGCGGCACCTGGCAAATGGACGATGTTGATCACCGCGTCCATGTCCGCGAGGAGTGTGAGCACTCGTTCGACGAGCCCCTGGGGGACGATCAGTCGAAGGCTCGTCACGGCTCCGACTTTACGTCAGTCCGCTGACGGGGTTCGTGCGTACACTCGCGCGGTGCCGGGAAGCCGACGACGCCGTGAGGTCGAGCTCGAACGAGTTCTCGGCACTCCGGCCCTCTTCGCCACTGCGTACGGCAACGTTGGCTCTTCGATCTACTACGCGCTCGGGCTGACTGCGGTCTACGCGCTCGGGCTGACACCGCTCGTGTTCCTCGTTGCAGGCATCGTGTTCGCAGCGACGGCGGCCACCTATGCAGAGGGAACCGCCCGCTATCCCGAGGCCGGTGGCTCGGCGAGTTTCTCGCGGCACGCCTTCGACGAGCTTGTGAGCTTCGTTGCGGCCTGGGCGCAGATGCTCGTCTACGTGGTCACGGTGGCGGTATCAGCGTTCTTCGTTCCGCATTACCTGTCGATCTTCTGGGAGCCGTTGCGGACGAATCCGTGGGACATCGTCGGGGGCGCGATCGTGATCGTCATCCTGGTCGGGCTCAACATCGTCGGGGTCACCGAGGCGGCGAAGCTCTCGATCACCCTTGCTGTGATTGATTTCGCGACGCAGGTGCTCCTTGTGATCATCGGGTTTGCGCTCGTCTTCAGCCCGGAGATCCTCACCGAGAATGTCCGGTGGGGAGTGGCGCCTACGTGGGGGAACCTCGCGATCGCGATTCCGGTGGCGATGCTTGCCTATACAGGCGTCGAGACGGTCTCGAACCTCGCCGAGGAGGCGCGCGATCCGGTGCGGACGGTGCCGAATGCCTACAAGCTCGTGGCGCTCGCCGTGTTCGCGATCTACTTCACGCTACCGGCGGTGGCGCTTTCGGCGCTGCCCGTCAAGCTCGTCGACGGCGAGTGGACGACCCTGCTTGCGCTCCCACCCGAGGAGGGCGGCTTCTCGAGCGACCCGATCCTGGGACTCGTGCAGAACATCGGCGTCGAGGAGGGGTGGATGCTCAGCGGGCTTGAGATCTACGTCGGTGTGCTCGCAGCCACGATTCTGTTCATCGCGACCCATGCGGGGGTGATCGGCGCATCTCGGATCACCTACTCGATGGCGAGCTATCAGCAGATCCCGGAGATCTTCCGGCGGCTGCACCCGCAGTTCAAGACACCGTGGCTCTCGCTGCTCGTCTTCGCAGGGATCGCGCCGATCCTCCTGCTGCTGCCCGGGGACGTCAACTTTGTCGGCACGCTCTACTCGCTTGGCGCGACCCTGTCCTTCACCGTCGCGCATGCATCGCTCGTTCGGATCCGGATGAAGGACGCGAAGACGGGAGCGTCGCCGCCGTACAAGGCCCGCCCTAGCCTCACCGTACGTGGAGTTCAGTGGCCGCTCTTCGCCCTTTTCGGAGGTTTTGCCACAGGAGCCTCATTCCTCGTGATCGTGATCCAGAACCCGACCACTCGATGGGTTGGGCTGGGATGGACGCTCGCTGGGCTAGTCGGATACGTGGCCTATCGTCGCCGCGTGGTGAAGGTGGGACTCCGCGTTACGGTCAAAGCGCCGCCGGCCTTCGGTGCAGCGCTGGCGCTTGAGTACCGGCGGATTCTCGTCCCAATCGTTCCCGGCCGCGCGTCTGACGACGCCCTCGATGTGGCGCTTCGGCTGGCAAAGGAGAGGGGCGCGAGGGTCATCGCGCTCTCCGTCATCGAGGTTCCACTCAACCTTCCGCTCGACGCCGAGCTTGCCGACCTTGAGGCGAGCGCAAACCGCCAACTCGACGAGGCTGTTGCGATCGGCGACAGCTACGACGTCCGGGTTACGCCGCGTCTCGTCCGTGGCAGGAGCGCCTCGATCGAAATCGTCGATGAAGCACGCCGTCGCGATGCCGAGATCATCGTCCTCGGGTCGCCTCGTAAGGCGCTGACGCAGCGCCGGCGTGGCGTGTTCGGCGCGACCGTCGACCGAGTGATGCGGAACGCGCCGTGTCGGGTGATGGTAACCGCGTCGCAGAGCCAAGCGATGGTGGAACGCCCATGACCTGGTATCGGAGAACCGTGTTCGTCTTCTCAGGAGTCTTCGTCGGAATTGGCGTGGCGCTCCTGGTACGCACTGCAACACGGGGCGGCGGAGTTGTCGGGTATCTCCTCGGGGGATTGTTCGTCGCCCTTGGCGTCGCGCGGATCGTCTTCGAGCGCCAGAGGAGCGCCCGCTAATGGCACGCAAGGTCGGTGGCTTCGAACGGACGCTCGGCGCACGCGAGCTTTTTGCCGTTGCGTATGGCGAGATCGGCTCGTCGATCTACTTCGCCTTGGGAATCGTCGTCGCAGCCGCACTCGGTCTGACTCCACTCGTGCTGCTGGTAACCGGGGCGTTGTTCCTATTAGTTGCGCAATCGTATGCAGAAGGAGCGACGGCGCTCGCTGAGACGGGTGGCGCGGAGACGTTCACGAGGCGCGCGTTCAACGATCTCACCGGCTTCGTCACCGGGTGGGTGCTGTTCCTCGACTACGTGATCGTGATCGCGCTGTCAGCGCTCTTCGTGCCGCACTACGTTGCGATCGCAGTCGATTCGACGCGCCTGAGAGAGTCACCGTGGGATGTGGTTGCCGCGGCGTTCGTCATCGCCGCGATTGCCATTGCCCGGCTGCTCCGGAACACCCGTGTCCACGGAGGGCTGCTCGGGATCGCGGCGCTCG
>JANNQQ010000139.1:0-8237 GCA_031400835.1 Actinomycetes bacterium
CCGATTGCCGTGTTCGGCTATTGGTTTGCGTGGTCGAGTGTGTTGGCGGTGTACGGCAGCTTCATCGGCCTTCTGCTGATCGGAGAGTTCGCCGACCCGACGGACGGCATTGCAACCTGGACGTGGGACCCCGCGATTCTCTCGACGGTGACGTCCGCCAAGGTGATCGGCATCGGGGCGATCCTGGTCTGTTACTTCTTCAACGTGAGGGGCATGCGGCCCGCGGTCGGGCTCAGCTACGTGGTCGGGGCGATGATGATCATCCCGGTTCTCGTGATCGCGATCGGCGCGTTCGTCACGGGCGACGTCGGCAACCACGCTGTCGGCTCGAACTATCTCGCAGGCTCCGTGGAGTTCTTCCAGGATCAGCCAACAGGGTTCAATCAGTTCGCCCTTGTCATGGTATGGCTCTACATTCTGGGCTGGTCGACCTATGGGCCTGAGGCGGCTGCGACGTTTGCGCCTGAGTACAAGGATACGAAGAACGACACCCGCAAGGCGATCTCGGTCACGGGCGGAATGAATGTCGCGCTATCGATCCTGCTCCCAGTCGCTGTGCTCGGAACGGTCGGCTACGACGTGATTCTGGGTGATGTAACCGGCGTTGTGTATCTGATCGATGTGATGCATGAGATTGCCGGCGACTCGATAGGCACGGTGCTTACGCTCTGCCTCTGCGCCGGTCTCTTGCTCTCCATGAACACGGCAACGATGGACGGCTCACGTGCGCTGTACGCGTTGTCGGAGGAGGGCATGACGCTGAAGCAGCTTGGCACGCTCAATGCGCACCATGTCCCGTCGAGGGCAATGGCGGTCGACGCGATACTCAACGTCGCGCTGATCCTCATCTTCCCGGGGATCTTCTTCATCCTCGCGGCGGGCAACCTCGGGTACATCCTGGCGCACGTCCTCGCTCTTACCGGCGTGTTGCTGCTGCGTCGCGATCGACCGAACTGGCCGCGCCCGATCAAGCTCGGCCCGATCTGGATGTGGTTGGCAGGGATCTTCGCTGCCTTCAACGTGCTGCTCATCGTGTTCGGAGTCGCGTTCCTCAAGTACACGGGGTACGCGTTTGATCCGGCCGATACGGAGTACAAGGATCCGACGGCGTGGGTGCCACGCATCATCATCGTCGGCGTTCTCGCCCTGGTTCTTGGGGTTGCCGGGTACTTCGTGGCTCAGAAGCAGCACGGGAGGCCGTTCCGGCTCACGGATCCGAGCGACGAGCAGCCGTCGCAGGAGGCGGTTGACGCTGCTGCCGCCGTAGGCAGGTAGCGGGACGAACGTGCATTGTGGAGAGGGGGCGCGACGCGCCCCCTCTCCGTTTCTACACCTACACTCGGCGTCGACATGGCCATGATCCCGCTGACGATCACCTGCGAGTGCGGTGAGACCCACTCGACCGAGCTCGGCAAGGTCGTGATCTGTGGCTGCGGCCGGAGTTACGACACGACCGAGCTCGATCAGAACCGCCTCACGAAGGTGCGACATTCGCAGCTGAAGATGCGGCTCTACATCACGTGTGGGACGCTGCTGATCGGTGGGGGTGCGGCCGTGACGTACTTCCTTTGGGGACCGCGAGGGATGGCCGTGAGCGTGCCCATCACGGGTCTGCTCTGGTTCCGCTTGATCGCGCCAATCGTCCGCAGGCGGGTGTTCTATGGCGCCGGCGAGCTGCCGAACTGGAAGCTTGAATCATCTGAGGTGGAGCCCGAGCGTTGAGCGTGGGCACGGTCGCCCCGGGTCGAACGGGACTCACCCCGACCCGAATTGGTGGTGCCCGCCCGGTGATGTTGCTGACGTGTGACGTTCCGTTCGATGAAGTCGCCGTTGGCGTGGCTCTCGACGCCGCGGCCGATTCGGGAGGCGAGTTCTACGTCTGTGACGCGATTCCGCTTGGATTCTCGTCATACACCGATCAGATGGCACGGCGCTTCGGCGAGAATGATCTCCGCCGCGAGATGGAGAGCCTCGTCCGACGCGCTCGCGAACGCGGAGTTCGCGCTCAGCAGTTCGTGTTCCACAACCCGAAGCCGATCGTGGCGGCGCTCGAGGTGTGCCGAAATGAAAACGTTGGTCTCCTGGTGTTCGGCGCTGATCGCGCACGTCTCTCCCGCTGGTCGTACCGCGCCGCCGTAAAACGCCTGCGCCGTGACACGCACTGCCTGCTGTGGGTCAACGACTGAACCTGATCGTGCCGACCGAAGGTGCGCGGCCAAGAACGACTTTGCAACTGATCGTTGCAAAGTCGCTGTTCGTCGCTTCCGGGTGACACTCTCATGACAAAGCTGTGACGAAGTGGGCACAGCTTGTCCGTGACACTCACTGAGTGATGCGCATCCTAGATTCCGCTCCACGACTTGATCCGCGGCTCGTTCTCGCAGCGTTCGACCTTGATGATCCGGCCGAGCCGATGACGGAGACCTGGCGCAGGGTGGGTGCCATTGCGCGTGATCTCGATCTCTCTCGGCCGAGCTACGACTCAATTCGGCTGATCGTGGGGCCGCACCGTGAGAGGCAGCGGGCGATGCGGGAACTGGCGAAACCCGCCATTGGAGGGTTCCTCACCGGACGAATCACGCAGTGGGATGTGGATCGCCTCTGGGAGGCTTCGGCGATCGCTGCGCGCGACCGCCGCGCCCGACGACGATGAGCTCGTTGCCGGTTCATCAAGTTGGCGGCTGCTCCGATCCGGGCGAAGAGCGACTTTGCAACGATCAGTTGCAAAGTCTTGTCCGTCGGTTCCTGGTTCAGTGCGAAGGAGCCTCCCAGCCCTCAAGCACCGGCGCGGTGTAGTTCTCGCCGACCGTCTTTGAGCCTGCGACCCACGGACCAAGCTCTGGCTGCGGGAACTTGCAGTGCTTCGCCTTGAGCTGGATCCCATAGGAGTTGCCCAGCTGGAGATGCGTCATCAGCACCTTCCGGGCAATCTCGTTCTCCCGTCCTTCGGGGATCTTGAAGTAGATCTTGATGAACGAGTTCGAGTACCTATCGAAGACCGCGGGCGTGCCGTTCTCTTGCAGGAGCTCGATGTCTTCGAGCCAGTTGATGTCGTCACCGGGCGTCGATGCGTCGAGGTCGACGCCCTCGACGAGAGACATGTCCTCCTGATAAGGGAAGCGCTGCCCCGCGAGGAACTCGGCGTCGATCGACTGGATCTTCTCTGGCTCGCTGTAAGCGAGTTTGCCCTCCACCTCGGTGGCGGCGAGCTCGTTTGGGTGCTCACTCACGGGGTCACCTCCGCGTGGGTCGGCAGATAGTCAACGGGATACTCAAGGTGCTTCTCGAGCATCCGCTCAATCTTTGCGAGCGTCCGCTCCTCGCTCACGCCGGGGATCCAGCTGGTGCCAGCCAGCGGCACCTTGGCCATCGCTGCGGCCTCGACCGTCAGGGCACAGAGGTCCTCTGGCTCGAGTGAGTGGATGTTGGTCTTGCCGCAGGCACGGGCGAGCATCTGCACCTCAAGAGTCAGCGTGTGCAGGAAGTTGTAGACCCGTTCGGCCGCATCCTCGACCCGGAGCCGCTTGCGTAGCTCGGGATCCTGGGTGGCTACACCGACCGGACAGCGGCCTGTATGGCAGTGGTAGCACTGGCCTGCCGGGACCCCGATCGTGCCCTCGTAGTCGGTGACGCCCTCTATCTCCTTGTTGCAGTTGAGCGCCATCAGTGCGGAGTGACCGATTGCGACGGCCTTTGCGCCGAGAGCGATCGCCTTGGCGATGTCGCCGCCGTTGCGGATGCCTCCCGCGACAACGAGGTCGATCTCGTCCGCGAGCCCAACATCTTCAAGCGCCCGACGGGCCTCCGGGATTGCCGCCATCAGCGGGATTCCGGTCTCCTCGGTGGCGATGTGCGGCCCTGCACCGGTGCCGCCTTCGGCACCGTCCAGGTAGATGATGTCCGGCCCGCACTTTGCCGCCATGCGCACGTCGTCGTACACACGCGAGGCACCGAGCTTGAGCTGGATCGGGATCTGGTAGTCGGTCGCCTCGCGGATCTCCTGGATCTTCAGGGAGAGGTCGTCGGGGCCGAGCCAGTCCGGGTGGCGCGCCGGTGAGCGCTGGTCGATGCCGGCCGGCAGCGAGCGCATCTCGGCGACCTGCTCGGTGACCTTCTGGCCCATCAGGTGCCCACCAAGACCGACCTTGCACCCCTGGCCAATGAAGAACTCGACTGCGTCCGCGAGCATCAGATGGTGCGGGTTGAACCCGTACCGGCTCTGGATGCACTGGTAGTACCACTTCGTCGAGTGATCGCGCTCGGGTGGGATCATCCCGCCCTCGCCCGAGCACGTCGCCGTACCTGCCATAGAGGCACCCTTGGCGAGCGCCATTTTCGCTTCGAGCGACAGCGCGCCAAAGCTCATGCCCGTGATGTACACCGGGATGTCGAGCTCAATCGGCTTCTTGGCAAAGCGAGCACCGAGGATCGTCTTGGTCTCACACTTCTCGCGGTACCCCTCGATTACGAAGCGCGTGAGCGTCCCGGGCATGAACATCAGCTCATCCCAATGCGGGATCGGCTTGAACATCGAGAAGCCGCGCATCCGGTAGCGGCCGAGCTCGGCCTTCATGTGGATGTCGTTCATCACCTCGGGGGTGAAGATGCGGCTGCGCCCGAGGATGGTCTTGTTGTTCGGTGCTGTCTCGTCGGCCATGGGACTCCCTTAGAGGACGAGCTTGCGTTCGGACGGCTCGAGGTTGTCGTAGTTGTAGAGCTTCTTGCCACAGACGAACTTCTGGAGCTCCGGTGGCGCTCCGAGTCCATAGATGCGGAACTTGCGCTCGATGAACTCGGTATCGGCCTCTGTCCACTCGCCGGGTACGCAGTCGATTCCGAGCGACCGCACCTTCCCGCCGATGTAGATGGTTCCGTCGTACATCGAGTCACCGAGGCCGTGGCCGACGTCCCCCAGGATGATCTGGCGACCGCGCTGCATCATGAAGCCGTTCATCGACCCAGCGCTACCGAGCACGATGATCGTGCCGCCCTTCTGGTCGATTCCCGTCCGTGCGCCAACCCGGCCCTTGATGACGAGGTCGCCGCCACGGAACGCGGCTCCGGTGAGCGAGCCAGCGTTGCCCTCGATAACGACGACACCGGACATCATGTTCTCGCATGCCGACCACCCGACGCGGCCTGTGATGTGGATCTCCGGGCCGTCGATGATTCCGCAGCCGAAGTAGCCGAGGCTGCCCTCGAACGTGATCCGGCAGCGGGTGAGAATACCGACCCCAAGAGAATGCTTGGAGCCGGGATTCTTGACGGTGACGTCAGTGATCCCCTGCTCGTTGAGGAGCCAGCGCAGCTCGAGGTTGATCTGGCGGGTCGTGAGGTCGTGCGCATCGAACACCGCTGTGGTG
Source organism: Actinomycetes bacterium (assembly GCA_031400835.1). GTDB lineage: Bacteria > Actinomycetota > Thermoleophilia > Gaiellales > Gaiellaceae > Gaiella. Next base: position 5,364 of record JANNQQ010000139.1, read on the forward strand.
CCGTCTATCTCCGAGACGCGCGGCACCTCGGCGTCTGGCTCGGCCAGCCCGCGTGCGTCGTAGCTAATCGAGGACTCTCCGGTTAGCGCTGCCATACCAAGACCTCCCCCTCATACGGGTCGTACGTGTCGATCTCGTGGTCGATGATGGCGCGGATGGCGATCTCCTCTGATGCGAGCGCCACCAGGTCGTCGGCTTCGTAGAGCACGAGGGGCTTGGCGGCCATCTCGTCCTTCGCAACGCCGAGGGCGTCCTTCGTCACACAGATGTAGGTGAACACGCCGTCGAGCTCATCGAGGCTCTCCTTCATCGCGTCCTCAAGCGTCGCGCCCTCGCTCATCTTCTCCGCGAGGTAGACGGCGATGATCTCCGAGTCGCATTCGGACTGGAAGCGGTGGCCCGACCGTTCGAGGCGGCGCTTCCACTGAAAGTAGTTCGTCAGCTGCCCGTTGTGGACAACGGCGACGTCCGAGAACGGATACGCCCAGTAGGGGTGCGCACCAGAGATGTCGACGTCGGACTCGGTTGCCATGCGGACGTGGCCGATCGCGTGCGTCCCGTTGAAGTCATCCAGGTGATAGCCCGTCGAGACGGCCTCGGCGTCACCGAGATCCTTGATGATCTCGAGCGAGTTACCGAGCGAGAGCACCTCGACATCGGGTACGTCCTCGACGTAATCGGCGAGCTTCTTGAGATCGCCGTCGTACTCGAGCGTGACCCTGAACGCGTACTCGGTCTCTTCGTGGAGATCCTTGATGCGCGCGTTGAGAGCGGTGAGCCGCCGCTCGACCTCGGAGCGATGGCGACGGAGCCGATCCTGGTATTCGAAGTCGCGCGGCGTATTCGCATCCGCGAGCTTGTAGCGCATGATCACGAGGTTCGACGGCTGTCCGTACAACGCGTAGCCGGTCGAATCCGGTCCGCGATGCTTCATCGACTGCAGCATCCGGGTCATCTCTGTCCCGATTGGATGCGAGCCGTCCTTGTAGATGATCCCAGCAATCCCACACATCAGCTGCGTGCTCCTGTTCCTTGCTCTTGAAGAAGGAGTTGGATGTTCCGCCTAAGGCAGGACATCCAAATACTCCTTCACATCCCAATCGGTCACGGTCGCGCAGAAGCGCTCCCACTCGTCGCGCTTGTAGTGCATGAAGACGCGATACATGTCGCCCGGTAGCGCGCTCTTGACGATCTCGTCGTCCTCAAGCGCATCGAGCGCCGCACCGAAGTTCATCGGGATGCGCTTCACTTCCTTGCCCGCTTGCAGGGCCTCGTAGATGTTGCGCTCCTCGGGTGCGCCTGGATCAAGCTTGCGCTTGATTCCGTCGTCCATCGCTGCGATGAGCACAGCCATGGAGAGATAGGGGTTCACGGCAGAATCGACAGAGCGGTACTCAAACCGGCCGGGTGCCGAGACCCGGAGCGCGGTGGTCCGGTTCTGGAAGCCCCAGTCGGAGAAGACCGGTGCCCAGAAGCCCGTATCCCACAGTCGCCGGTACGAGTTCACCGTCGATGCGGTCACTGCGGTGAGCGCGGGGAGGTGCTCGAGGATGCCCCCGATCGCATAGAGGCCAAGCTTGCTCGGCATCTGCACGTTGGTGCCCTCGGGCATGAACGTGTTGGTATTGCCGCGCCAGAGCGAGATGTTGTGATGGCATCCGTTCGCCGACACGCCCATGAAGGGCTTCGGCATAAAGCACGGGAAAGCGTTCAGCTCGCGACCTACCTGGCGGCAGATTTGCCGATAGGTCGAGAGGTTGTCAGCCGTCTTCTCTGCCCGGTCGAAGTTGAAGTTCAACTCCAGCTGGCCAGGTGCGTCCTCGTGGTCACCCTGAATCATGTCGAGGCCAAGCGCGTCGGCGTACTCCATCACCTTGTGGATCAGCGGCTGAAACTCGCTGAACTGGTCGATGTGGTAGCAGTAGGGCTTCGACATGCCCTCGACCGACGGGGTGCCGTCCGGGTTCTGCTTGAGCCACATCATCTCGGGCTCGGTGCCAGCGCGAAGGTGGAGCCCCGTCCGCGCCTCGAAGTCGGCCTGAATGCGATGGAGGTTGCCGCGGCAGTCAGAACTGAGGAACGCACCGGGATTGTCGCGCTCCTCGCGGTTGCGGAAAAGCGTGCACCACACACGCGCGACCTTCGAGTCCCACGGCAGCTGGGCGAACGTCTCCGGCTCGGGGATGCCGACGAGCTCAGGTGCCTCTGGGCCATACCCGATGTAGTCACCGTGGCGGTCGGTGAACAGGTTCGCCGTCGCGCCATAGACGAGCTGAAACCCCTTCTCGGCGATCGACTCCCAGTGCTTCGCCGGAACGCCCTTGCCCATGATCCGGCCGGTGACCGAGGGAAACTGGAAGTAGATGTACTCGACGCCGCTTGCGTCGATCTTCTTGCGAATGTCTCGCACCTGGGCGGCGCGGCCGGTTGCCTTGACGAAGTTCTCGAGGTCGGTGCCCTTCTTCGGGCGCGCAGGCGCCTTTCGCGCCGACGCAGATCGCGCCCGACTGGTGCTCGTTCTCTCAGCCACGAAAGCCCTCCTTGTAAGTGTGCGCGCGCAACGGAAGCGACAACGTACTACGCGGGGCTGGCCGGGGTGTCAAGGTGATGTTGCCTCACGCGCAACGCGCTGCCGCTAGGTGAAGCAGTTGACAGCTGTCTTGTCTGGCCGGGTAGCCTTGCTGGCCATGAGTACGAGTGGCAACGATGTTCTTACGGCCGAGCAGAAGACGGCCCTTGAGGCCGAGCTCGCCGAGCTCGAAGGGCCGAAGCGCGCTGCCGCGATCGAGGCGATCGCACACGCCCGCGCCTTCGGGGATCTCTCGGAGAACTTTGAGTACCACGCGGCGAAGAACGAGCAAGGGCTGCTCGAGG
>JANNQQ010000140.1:0-13019 GCA_031400835.1 Actinomycetes bacterium
AGTCTCGACCACCGACGGCGGCGCCCAACGCGAGCGCCAGCGCGAGGTCGGAACTCGATCGATTCGGGCGTTGGCGCCGGGCCTCGGTGATGAAGGCGCAGCACTCGCATGGGAGATCGGGAGCGGCGGGCGTGTACCAAGGGCACAGGCCGATTCGGCCGCCTCCGCGCTCCATGAGCTGTGGCGGGTCTTCGCGAAGGTGCATCGCCGTGAGAGCGGGATAGGTGCGGCCCGTCGCGATGCCGGTCGGATGCTCGTGCGGAATGCCGTGGCCGCAAAGGCAGAGGGCGGAAGGCTGCTTCTCAAAGCCCTTCAGGTCGCGCCGTCGCTCGTTGTCGAGGTACCCCTCACGCGAAGGCGAAGGCGACGTGCAACGCGTGAGGCGCACGCTGAAGCCCGCCGCTCCCTCCGCGCTCTTGGCGATGGCAGGCGCACCTCGCCTGTCCGCGTGACAGCGGTCTCGCCAGAGCCCACCCCGTACCGCTCGGCCTTGTTCGACAAGCTCGCGAATCGGCCCGAGCTCGAACTGTCGGTTGTCTACGCCAGCCAGACGGTCGCAAGTCGTTCGTGGACGGTCGAGGCACAGCACGAATCGCTCTTCCTCCGCGGCATCCGTTTCCCGGGAGCGCGTCGCGTCCTTCGACATGACTACCCGGTCACGCCTGGCATCTTCCGGGTGCTCGCGTCGCAGCGACCCGACGTGGTGGTCGTCTCGGGATGGAGCACGTTCGCATCGCAGGCGGCGTACGCGTGGAGCCGTCGGAAGCAGGTGCCGTACCTCTTGATCTCCGAGAGCAACGATGTCGACACACGTTCTGGGTGGCGACGGGCGATCAAGCGGCTTGTCGTACCACGGTTCACGCGCAACGCCGCAGCGGTCCTCGTGGTGGGTGAGCTCACCCGTCAATCCATGCTCGCGCGAGGCGTCCCCCCCGAACGGATTGCGGTGTTCGCGAACACGATCGACGTGGCGGCCTGGGGCGCAGAGGCCGACAGGCTGGTCGAACGCCGCGAATCGTTGCGCGCCGAGCTTGGCGCCACCCGCGACGACGTGGTCGTCCTAAGCGTCGCCCGGCTTGTGTCTGAGAAGTGCCTCGCAGACCTGCTTGCGGCGGCGGCCGGCGAGCCGCGGCTGCTCGTCGTCATCGCGGGCGACGGCCCGGGGAGGCCAGCACTCGTGGCGTGCGCCGCGCAGCTCGGGGTACGACTCAAGCTCACCGGGAACCTCGACCATGACCGCTTGCTCGAGGCGTACGTCGCCTCAGATGTCTTCGCGCTGCTCTCAGCCCACGAGCCCTGGGGGGTCGTGGTCAACGAGGCAGCGGCGTGCAGCCTGCCGCTCCTCCTCTCGAACAGGGTCGGCGCGGCCGCCGACCTCCTGATCGACGGCGACAACGGCGTCCTCGTTCCTGTCGGCGACCCGGCTGCTGCTGCGAAGGCTCTTCGGCGCTTCGTGGACGAACCCGAATGGCGGGGTCGGGCGGGCGCGCGCTCACGAGAGCTGGTGAGCGAGTGGGGCTACGAACCGTCGATCGAAAACTTCGTTGCCGCGGCGGTCGAGGCCGCGCTGCCGCGTACGATTCCCGCGTGAAGCCGCGCCTGCTCGTACTCAATCAGTACTACGCCCCCGGGGTTGAGGCGACGGCTCAGCTCCTCGCACAGCTCTGTGAGGCTCTCGTTGAGGACTACGACGTCACCGTTGTGACCGGTCACCTGCGCGGTCATGAGGATCTCCCGTCGGAGGAGCTCCAGAACGGCGTCAGGGTCGTTCGTGTTCGCTCGACGGTGTATGACCGGACGCAGCTTCATCACCGGGCGGCGAACTATGTGACGTATCTCGCGGACACTCTCGCTACCGCCCTCAAAGGCGACCGACCCGATCTCGTACTGTGCATGACGGATCCACCGATTGTGGGGGACGTCGGCCTGGTGGTCGCACGACGCTTCGGCGTACCGCTCGTCGTGATCAGCCAGGACGTCTTCCCCGAGGTCGCCGAGCGCGTCAAGCGGCTCGAGAGTCGAGCGGTGGTTGGCGCGCTCCGTCAGCTCGTGGGGCTGTACCTTCGCCGCGCCGATCGCGTGGTTGCGATCGGGGAGACGATGAAGCTCCGGCTCGAGGAGAAGGGTGCGAGGCCCGGGACGGTTGAGGTGATCCCGAACTGGGTCGACACCGACGCGATCACTCCGCAACCGCGCGACAACGAATGGGCACGCACGCACGGGCTCGTCGATCGGTTCGTCGTGATGCACTCCGGAAACGTCGGCCACGCTCAGGATCTCGACACCCTGATCCGGGCGACGACGTTTCTCCGCGATCTCGATCGCCTTCGGATCGTGATCATCGGCTTTGGGGCGCGGCACGAGGAGCTCGTCGCGCTTACGAATCGACTCGACGCACGTCCGACTGTGCGGTTCTTGCCGTACCAGGAGCGCGGCGATCTGTCGCAGTCTCTGTCGTCGGCCGACCTCCACTACGTCGGGCTCGCCCGTGGGCTCTCGGGCTACATCGTTCCGAGCCGGCTCAACGGCATTCTCGCCGCCGCCCGACCTGTGCTCGCCTCGGCCGACGAGGACAGCGAGACGGCGCAGCTCGTTCGTGCCGCCGAGTGCGGTCTGGTCGTGCCACCTGGGAAACCGGAACGCGTGGCGGCAGTGATCCGGGACGCGGTTGAGGGAACGCTCTCACTTGAGGGTATGGGCGCGCGCGGTCGCGTCTTCATCGAACGTGAGGGCGCGCGCCCGCTCGCGCTAGAGCGCTACCGGAGCTTGCTTGGAGAGCTGCTGGAACGATCGGCAAGCAGTGCGCGGTAGAGCTTGTCGACGTCGTCGATAAGCCTGGGGACCGCGTAGCGTTCGAGAACGCGGCGCCGACCCTCGCTCCCCATTCGCGCGCGAAGCTCGGGATCGTTCTTGAGGATTGCGAGTCGCTCGGCGATCGCATGCGTGTCTCCTGCCCGCACCATGAACCCGGTCTCCCCCTCGTCGATCACGTCAGGAACACCGCCGACCCTCGTCGAGACCACGGCCCGCCCCGCGGCGAGCGCCTCGATGATCGTCACGGGCGTACCTTCGTTTGCAGAGGTCAGAACGACGGCGTCACATACGGCATACCACGGTGCGACCTCCTCCTGGTACCCGAGGAAGAGGCAGTGTCGGGCGATGCCGAGATCGTGCGCGCGCTGCTCAAGTCGGGCGCGGTCGTCACCATCTCCGACGAGGAGCAGGAGCGCGTCGATCCCGCGCTCGCGGAGCCCGACGAGCATGGTCACGAGATCGTCGGCCCGCTTGACCGCAGTCATGCGACCAAACCAACCAACGACGAACCGATCGGGTGCGATTCCGTAGCGCCGCCGGATCTCTCCCGTGTCTCCGTCAAACGCGACCCGTGACTCAAGCTCGATTCCGAGCCGGATCACCTCGAACTTCTTGAGTGGCGCAACGCGAAGACCGACAAGCTCGTCGCGGACTTCGGGGCTCACTGCCACGAGCCGATCGGTGACGCGCGCAAGGATCGTTTCGATAGCGCGAAACACAAGCGAGCCCGCTGTGCCGAAGTACCCACGAAGCACATGGCCATGAAAGGTGTGGACGACGACGGGACGTGGTCGACCAGAGACGAGAGCAGCCGCGCGTCCTACTGCGCCGGCCTTTGCGGTGTGGGTGTGGATCACGTCGGGCTTGACGCGCCGAATGATCCCTGCGAGCCGCCAGGCAGCGATCAGATCGCGTACCGGCGACAACTCGCGCGAGAGCCCGGGAAGTCTCACCACCTCAACGCCTCGGCTTGCTGCCACGCCGGCCATCGACTCCTCGCCCTCTCCAACGTCGCCGGCGACAAGCGTTGTGTCGTACCCACGCTCGGCCAGACCCGACGACAGGTACGCGACGTGGAGCGCCGGCCCGCCCACATTCAGGCGTGCGATGACGCGCAACACACGGATGGGACGGTCGGTCACGGCCCGGATGGTATCGGGGTCAGCCGGAGAGACGGCCTACACTCGGTCTCGAATGGTCGCCCTCAAGATTCTCCTCTGGGCGTCGCTCGGGGCGCTCCTCTGGACACACCTTGTGTATCCGCTCGTCGTAATGGCGCTTGCGCGCGTACGAACGCGGGCGGTACGGAAGGATCCGGGATGGGAGCCATCGGTGACGGTCGTCATCGCGGCCTACAACGAGGAGACGGTGATCGAACGACGCCTCGCGAACCTGCTCGCGCTTGACTATCCCGCTGACAGGTTGACGATCGTCGTAGCGTCCGACGCATCGAGCGACCGGACGAACGAGCTTGTGCTCGCGGTTGCTGCCCACGAACCACGTGTGAGCCTGCTCGACTGCCCGCGGGGTGGCAAGGTCGCCGCCCAGGATCGAGCGGTGCGAGGAACAACGAGCGAAGTCGTCGCCTTCTCCGACGCGAATGCGACCTGGGCACCGGATGCCCTCCGGGAGCTCGTTGCAAACCTGGCCGATCCGGAGGTTGCGTATGTCTGCGGCCAGCTGCGGCTCGATGCGGCAGTGGGTGGCAATCGCGAGGGTCTCTACTGGCGCTACGAGATGGCACTCCGCGGCTCCGAGTCGCGGCTCGGCTCGATCACCGGTGGCAACGGCTCGATCTACGCGCTCCGGCGAGAACGGTACGTCGAAGTCGACCCGAGGTGGGGTCACGACCTCTCGTTCCCGTACCGGATGGTGCAGGGAGGCGCGCGCGCCGTCTACGAGCCTGCCGCGCTCGCGTTCGAGAAGCCAACTCCGTCGAACGAGACCGAGTACAGGCGGAAGGTCAGGATGTTCGAGCACTGCTGGGAGATAGCGCTGCGCGGCTCGATGCTTCGGCGTTTGCCGGTGGGGTATCTCATCGCCATGATCTCGCACCGCACGTTGCGTTATGCGAGCGGCCTGCTGCACATCGTGCTTGCCGCCACGAGCATCGCCCTCGCGACCTCCGGCGTTGTGTACGTCCTCGTGCTTGTCGGCCAGCTCATTCTGCTCGCGGCGTTCGCCGCAGGCGTCTCGATCGCGCGCTACTACGTGTACGTCACCTGGGCAACTGTCCGGGCGCTCGTCAACTACCTCCGCCGCGGTGTGCCGGCGACGTGGGAGGCACCTGAGGGCACACGGTAGAACAGGCCGTGTCCGAAAGGGAGGATATCCAGACCATGGCCGATCGGATATCCTGAACACATGAAGACGAGCATCGATATTGATCGCGAGCTTGCGAATGAGGTCGCCGAGATTCTCGGGACAGAGACGCTCAAGGAGACGGTCCACATGGCGCTTGTTGAGGCCAGACGGGCTGAGGGTCGGCGGCGCCTCGCTGAGCGAGTCCGTAACGGAACCCTGCCGGTACCTACCAAGGAGGAGTTACGTCGCATGCGCGCGCCGAAGCTTCCGGTTGGCGCACTATCGGAGCGTCCGCGTACGAGCGCTTCGTGACGTTGGTGCTGCCTGATACGAGCGTCTGGCAACGCCGTTCCCAGTCCGAGGTTGCCACAGCGATCGCTGGTGCGCTCGACAACGACGCAGTCGCGATCGTCGACCCGATCGAGATGGAGCTTCTTCGCTCTGCCTTTGGCGAGCGCGACCATGCCGCGTTGCGGCTGGAGTACGCAGACCTCCATCGCCTTCCGCTCTCTGACATCGTTGGGTCACGAGCCCTCGACGTTCAGAGTCTGTTGGCACGGCGCGGGTATCACCGAGGTCCCTCGGTCACCGATCTCCTGGCTGCCGCTGCGGCCGAGCATGCGGGTGCCGAGTTGTGGCACTGCGACAAGCACTTCGCACTGATCGCTGGCGTGACGGGCCAGCCTGTCCGAAAGCTCGGCAAGTGAATCGTGCCGCCGATGTAGCGATCGCCGGGCTTGGACTGGTCATCGCGAGCCCCATGCTTGCGGTGCTCGCCATCGCCGCGAGGCTCGAGGATGGGGGACCGGCGCTCTTCCGTCAGACGCGCGTGGGGCTGAACGGGAAGGACTTTGAGCTGCTGAAGCTCCGCTCGATGGTGGTCGATGCCGAGCACAAGGGTGCGGGGTACGCGGTCGACAAGGGCGATGCGCGGATCACGCGCGTCGGCAAGTTCGCGCGTCGTACCTCGCTGGATGAAGTCCCGCAGCTGTGGAACGTGCTGCGCGGCGACATGTCGATCATCGGCCCAAGGCCAACCCTGCGCTACCAGGTCGAGCGCTACAACGAGCGACAGCGCAAGCGACTTGATGTACGCCCTGGGCTCACCGGGTGGGCGCAGATCAAGGGTCGCGCAACGCTGCCGTGGGACGAACGGATCGAGCTCGACGTCTGGTACGTCGAGCACCGTTCCCCGAAGGTCGACCTCACGATCTTGCTGCGCACACCGCTTGCGCTCTTCGGCGGAACGTACAAGGGCGAGTCGGGTGGTTGGAGCGGCGGCGTAGGCCGCTAACGTTGCGTCACATGACCGCGGTGCTCTTCACCTGTGCGGGGCAACGCGTCGACATCGTGAGCGCGTTCTCACGCGCGGGTGGGATTACGGTCGCGACCGACGCCGACCACCTCGCGCCGGCGCTCTACCACGCTGACCACAGGGCGCTCGTGCCGCGTGTCGACAATCCCGACTACATCGCGGCGCTCGTTGCGCTGGTGGCGGAATACGACGTCCGCCTGATCGTGCCGCTCTCGGACCTCGACCAGGAGATCCTCTCGCTGGCGTCCGCTGTTCTGGCGCCGGCACTCGTGCTTGCGCCTCCGCCCGACGTCTGCCGCACGATGGGCGACAAGTGGCTCGCGCACGTGTTCTTCGAGGCGCACGGGATCGCCAGCCCCCGCTCGTGGCTCCCGGGCGACGTGCCTGCCGACGCGCGCTATCCGCTCCTCGTCAAGGTTCGGGAAGGCTTTGGCTCGCGCCACATCTACCGGGCCAACTCGGCAGACGAGCTTGCCCACCACCTCGAGCGCACTCCGGTCGACTCGTTCGTACAGGAGCTGTGCCTCGGCGAGGAGTTCTCGATCGATGTCTTCTGTGACCGAGAGGGCCGCTGTCTCAATGCAGTCCCTCGCACGATGATCCAGTCGACGGGGGGAGAGTCGATCAAAGGGTGCACGGTCGCAGACCAGATCCTCATCGCCCACGGTGCGCGGGTTGCGGAGACGATCGGCATTGTCGGCCCAGCGTGCATCCAGTGCTTTCGCGAGCCCGACGGAGGTCATCCCGTGACCGACGTCAACCCCCGGTTCGGTGGCGCGTTTCCGCTACCGACCGCGGCGGGCAGTCGCTATCCCGAGCTCGCCCTCGCGCTCGCGCGCGGTGAGAGCCCTGAGCCGAGGCTCGGCGACTTCAAGGCCGGGGTCGTGATGACGCGGTTCTTCTCTGACGTCTGTCTCGTCGAGGACGGCAGCGGCGTTCTCGTTCCCTATGCGGGCGCGCTCGCACGGGGGGTCGCCATCGAGCCCTGCGAGACATGATCCCGCGACGGCGGGAGACCTGGTTCGCTGCTGCGATCCTCGCCTCACTGGCCGCGCTACTCGTCTGGAACGCGTTTCAGTTCCCCTGGCGCAAGGGCTATGACGCGACCGCTGCTGCGCACTACGCCGAGGTGCTGGGGACAGAGCACCGCCTTCCCCTACGGTCGGAGACGGACGTGTGGCACAACCCTCCCCTGTGGTTCTCGATCGCGGGTGCCGTGTACCGCGCCGGCGAGGTCGCGGGGCTGCGCGATCCAGGAATTCCGGTGCAGCTGCTCAGTGCTCTGTGCGTCCTCGGCATTGTGCTGCTCGTGGGCTTCGCGGCGCGGGAGCTCGACCCGGGCCGACCTGGCCTGGTTCCTCTCGCCATGTTCGCCGCCGCGCTAACACCCGTGCTTGTGCGCGCAGGCGTTCTCTTCCATCCGGAGCCTCTCGCTGCCTTCCTGACTACGGCGGGTTTGGTCGTCTTCGTCCGCGCCGTCTCGCGCGGTGCCCCGAGCCTCATGGCAGGCGCGGCGGTGGGGATCCTTCTTGGTCTCGCGAACCTCACCCGGACGTGGGCTCTCGCGGCTCTCGCGGCCGTCATCCTCGGAGCACTTGCTGTTGCGATCCGCGATCGCACCCGCGATTCTCGTTCGTTTGCGCTTGCGATCGTCGCAACGTCGACGCTCTTGGTGGCTCCGTGGCTTGTGGTGAAGGCGTCGACCTACGGGAGTCCGTTCGCCTACAGCCAGCCCGACGCTTCGCAGTGGCGTCAAGACGGCCGACCGTCTTCATTCTGGCTTGGTCTCGACCTGCGCAAAGTCGTGTCAGCGCCCTACCAACCGTCATACCGAAACCACCTCGTCCCTACCGTCTTCACGGACTGGTTCGGCGACTATTGGCGCTCGTACCAGGTGCCCACGCTCCTCAAGGATGAGCCAGACGTCCTGCCGCGACGTTGGGCCGCGCCTCTCGTGAGACAGTCGTGGGTTGGTGCTGTGGTTGGCGTGTTCATCGTGATAGGCGCGGTGGGGCTCCTTCGCCGGGCTTTGCGATTGCGCGACGTTGCTCTCGGCACCGTCTTACTCTCCGGAGCGTTGCTCGGGTTCGTGTTCGTCGCTTTCCTCGTGCGCTATCCGAAGCAGGATGGCGACAACATCAAGGCGCTCTATCTGTTGAACGCAGCACCTGTGATTGCGCTTGCGTGCGCCTGGGGCGTCGGCGCAGTAGCTGCTCGAGGCCGGTTAGGACTCGTGGTCGCAAGCCTGGCGATGGCGGCGATCACATTGACCTCAGTGACTTTCCTTACGCTTTGATCGTCAACCCAAGGCTAACCTCGGCCCAATGAGGCGCAGATCGTTGTGGGTGGTGGTGGGCGCCGCCGTCGCCGTGGGTGGGATCGGCATCGGGATCGTGGTCTCGAAGCTCGACGGCGCCGCCGATGTCGCAGGCTCGTCGACGGAGGAGTTCGTCGAGACCCAGATCCCGGACCCGGTACGTCCGCCCGCGCCGCCGCCCGGGCCAGAGCCGGTCGAGTCCGAGGTCATCTCCTGGCCGACGTTTGGTTACTCCAACGAGCGAGTCAGGATCGCGCCGTACGACCACCGACCGCCGTTCAGGCGCGTGTGGCGGTTCCGCGGCCGCGCGCTCCTCGAGTACCCACCGTCGATTGCCTATGGGCGGTTGTACGTGACCAACAACGACGGCGTCACCTTCGCCGTCGACGCGAAGACCGGTGGCACGGTCTGGCGGCACGCCGAGAACCGTTGTGTCGCCTCGACCCCGGCCGTTGCCGAGCACCTGGTCGTGCAGGCGTTTCTCAACGCTCCGCCGTGCAACACGGATCGCTCACCGGAGTCGCTCGAGGGTCAGGTGATCGCATTCAACGCCGACACAGGCAACGTCCGTTGGCGGTACCGGCTCGGCCCGTCCGAGTCCTCTCCCCTCATTGTCGGCAAGCGCGTGATCGTGGGCGACTGGCGCGGCGACGTCGTCGCACTTGATCTTCGCACGGGTCGAAAGCTCTGGTCGTTCCACACCGGTGGTCGGGTCAAGGGAGCGGTCTCCGCCTCGGGGAACCGCGTGTTCGCCGGCGCCTACGACGGCAGGCTCTACTCCCTCGACCTGCGGACAGGAGCACTGCAGTGGAGCTCCTCTTCTCAGGATCGGTTCGGCGGTCGCGGCCGTTTCTACTCGACGCCAGCGCTCGCGTATGGGCGGGTCTACATCGGCTCGACCGACGGCAAGGTCTACTCGTTCGGGGCCGCGAGCGGTGAGTTGCGCTGGTCTCATTCGACCGGTGGTTATGTGTACTCCTCACCCGCCGTGTGGCAGAAGACCGTCTACGCGGGCTCGTACTCGAAGGATCTCGTCGCACTCGACGCGGCGACGGGCGAGGTGCGTTGGAAGTTCCGTGCGAACGGTGCCATCTCGGGTTCGCCGACGGTGATGGCGGGCCTCGTGTGGTTTGCAACGCTCGAGCGGCGGACGTACGTTCTCGACGCGCGCACGGGGCGGCAGGTGTGGACGTTCCCCGACGGCGCGTACACCCCTGTCTCAGCCGATGCAGAGCAGGTGTACCTCGTCGGATACGCCCGTATCTACGCGCTTGCACCGGCTACGGTTCCGTAATGCGAGTGGTTGTCACGGGTGCCGCCGGGTTCATTGGCTCGCACCTCGCCGAGGCACTGATCGCCTCCGGGGACGAGGTCGTCGGGATCGACTGCTTCACCGACTACTACGACCGGTCGCTCAAGGAGTCCAACGCACAGGGTCTCGAGGTACGACGGATCGACCTGGCACGTGACGACTTCGACTTCGCAGGGTTCGATGTCGTCTACCACCTCGCAGGTCAGCCGGGTGTTCGTAGCTTCGGTGACGTGTTCCCGACCTACCTTGAGCGAAACGTGCTTGCGAGCCAGCGCGTCTTCGAGGCCGCTGTTGCGGCGGGGACGCGGGTCGTGTTCGCGTCGTCCTCATCGATCTATGGCGAGGCCGAGAGCTACCCGACCCCGGAGGACACCCCGCCGCGCCCTGTCTCTCCGTACGGGATCACAAAACTGACGTGCGAGCACCTCGCGCGCGCCTACGGCCGCAGCTTCGACCTCGACGCGGTCGTTCTCCGCTACTTCAACGCGTATGGACCCAGGCAACGCCCCGACATGGCATTTCCGCGAATCATCCAGGCGCTTGCGGGTGGCGAGCCGTTCACCCTCTTCGGTGACGGCGAGCAGAGCAGGAGCTTTACCTACGTTCTCGACATCGTCGCCGCGACCCTCGCGGCCGGTCGCGGTGCCCCAACCGGCTCGGTCTACAACGTCGGAGGCGGCGAGGAGGCGACGATGAATGAGACGATCAACGCACTTGAGCAGATCGCGGGTCGGCAGCTTGAGGTGCAACACGAAGCCGCGGTAGCCGGTGATCAGCTCCGCACGAAGGCCGAGACGACGCGGATCAGCGATGAGCTCGGCTGGCAGCCCACCACCCGTCTCGCCGAGGGTCTCCAGGCCCAATGGGAATGGGCCGCTGCTAGGGTCGGCGCGGCATGAGTGAGCCCAGTCGCACTGAGGGGATCGATTTTGACGCCGAGCGCGAGGTTGATCTCCGGTCATCCGTTGCGCGTATCAAGCGTCGGTGGTGGCTCCCTGCCGCTGGGCTCTTGATCGGTGCGGTACTCGGGATCATTCTTGCGGTCGGTGGAGGGCAGACGTACTCGGCAGAGGCATTGCTCTACCTCGGTCAGCCGTTCACTCCGAGCGGTGGTGGCCAGATTCAGAACCTCGGGACGAACCCGAAGACGGTCAGCGAAGTGATCCGCTCGCAGGCGGCTCTCGAGGACGCCGCTGCGGCAAGTGGGCTCACGGTGGCCCAGCTGCGAGGCAACATCACCTCGACGCCCGTGGTCACCCCGGGACAGCTCGCCCCGAGTCGCAACTTCACGCCCCTCGTGGAGCTTGCGGTCAAAGGTCCTTCACGTGACAAGGTCGAGAAGGCTGCGGCCTCGCTGTCTGAGACGGTGATGGGTGTCGTGTCGGGCTACGTCGAGACGAAGCTCGACCTGTTCAAACGGCAGATCGCCGAGGATGAGCGTCAGCTCGAACAGGTCGACGAGCGCATCGTGATCGCGAGAGAGCAGCAGCGGCTTGCGTTCGCCGACAAGGGACTGTCTCTCGCCGAGAAGCTTCTCATTTCCTCCAACGCCAACGCGACGATCGCCAACGCCGAATCGCGTCGCGGTGCCGTGCTCACCGACCTGAACAGCGCGCGTCAGCTTCTCTCGCTCGGTGAGAACGTCGAGCGCAGCCGCATCGTTCAGCCTCCTCGGGGGGCAAAGACCTCGACTGGCGGAAGTCGGACGGCGGCCGTTACCGGCGGACTCCTCGGACTCATCTTCGGTGCGATCGCCGCGATGATGATGAAGCCAGCCCGTCGCAGGAGCAGCGCCCAAGTCACCGAAGTCTAGAGGCTGTGCTCGAAGGCAAGCGCGTCGCCGTTGTTGTCCCTGCGTTCAACGAGCAGCAGCTCGTTGGCGCGACGATCCGCGGCATCCCGGAGTTTGTCGACCGCATCTTCGTGGTCGACGATCTGTCGACCGATGAGACGATCGCACGTGCGCGGGAGGTTGGCGATGCTCGCGTCGAGGTGATCGAGCACGCAAAGAACGGCGGTGTGGGAGCGGCGATCCTCACCGGGTACAAACGCTGCCGCGACGACGGTGTCGACGTCACCTGTGTTATGGCGGCAGACAATCAGATGGATCCCGCCGAGCTCGTCGAGATTGCCGGTCCTGTTGCGCGCGGCGAGACCGACTACGCCAAGGCCAATCGCCTGAACACCGGTGAGGCGTGGAAGCTGATCCCGCGCTCGCGGTACCTGGGGAACGCTGTTCTGAGCCTGCTGACGAAGATTGCGTCGGGGTACTGGCATGTCGCCGACTCGCAGGCGGGCTACACCGCACTCTCGTTGGAAGCGCTGCGCAAGCTCGACCTCGACCAGATCTATCGCCGGTACGGCTTTCCTAACGATCTCCTTGTCCATTTGAACGTGCAGAACGCGCGCGTGCGCGATGTTCCGAGCCGTCCCATCTACGGCGTCGGCGAGCGTTCGGGCATACGCATCCGCAAGGTCGCGCCGCGCATCGCCTGGCTGCTCTTCAAGGGGTTCTGGTGGCGGATGAAGGAGAAGTACGTCATTCGCGACTTTCACCCGCTCGTTTTCTTCTATGTCCTCGGCACCCTGATGCTTGCCGGGGGTCTCGCGCTCGGCGCGCTTGTCGCGGCCTCTCGGCTCGTTTGGGGCAACCAGATCACCTCCGCAACCGTCGTCCTCGTGGCGCTGCTGCTCGTCTCCGGCACCCAGTTCGCCCTGTTCGCGATGTGGTTCGATCAGGAAGCGAATAAGGACCTTCGCTGACGCTACTTTGGTGCCCCGTCGTCTGGAACGGCTCCTCACCATGACGAGAGCAAACAAGGACCTTCGCTGACCGACGTCGGTGCCTGGCGCGCCTGTCAGACCTTGGTGCCAGGCGCGTCACGCCGGCTGGGCGGCGAGGCAGTCCAGCGTGGCTCTCCAAGGTGCGACCCGTCAGTGAGGGCGCAGCGCTGAGG
>JANNQQ010000141.1:0-1735 GCA_031400835.1 Actinomycetes bacterium
CTCCCTCGGGTTCGTCACTGAAGCTGAACGGTTCGTCACCGAGTCCGAGCAGCGGTTCGTTACTGAGATGTCCTTCCGTCGGACTCAGCCCCCCGCAGCGGCGCAAGGCGCTGAGGTCACAGCGCCTGACCGGATGGGCGAAGCCCCGAGTGATGGGGTGGAATCACAGCAGCACCCGTCGTTTGGGCACGCGACCGGCATAGCGGCGGAAGGTTCGTCCGCAGAGCTGTCGGGTGAAGGGCCGTCGAACGAAGAGAGCGTTCCGTTCTACAAGCGTGAAATCTCGCTACGTCGGCGCAAGCCACAGGAGCCTCTCGTCGGCGCATTGGACGAGGTTGACCAGGATGCTGACGTCGTTCCCGAGGCAATCGAAGCGGTGCCATCGCATCCCGTCGGGTTTGAGTGGCCGCGTAGCGATGCTGAACCCCCTGGCGACTCGCCCGCTGAGGAGACAGCCACATCGGAGCATGTCGGTATCGAGTGGTCGACGGACGACGTTGAGTCGGGGGACGAGATCACACCTCCCGAGCCGGTTGTCGAGGTTCTGTTCGCCGAGAGCGCGCCGGTTGCGCCAGGCGCCGAGATTGAGCCGGTATCGGCGGATGAAGAGCCCGAATTTGTCATCTTTGATGATGCTGTCCCCAACGATCTCGTTCTCGATGAGCAGGTTGTTGACGCTGAGGTCTATGAGCAGGCCGACGACGGTCGTGACTCTGTCGACCTTGACGGCATCGAGCAGTCAGAAGCCGCCGAAACCGTGGCCCTCGCGGCCACGTTCGCGATGGATGAGGCACCGTCGGTCGACAACGAGCCCTTGAAGACTCCCGAAGTTGAGCCGCTCGCCCCGGTGATCACGCCGATCGAGAGCGTGCCCGCGGAAGGAGCTGCCGATGGCGAGAGTAAGAAGAGCCGGGCCCTCGTCCGGTCGGGTCGTGGTGCAAAGACCGCCACGAAGCGGACAGGATCAAAGAGCTCGCGCGGCGGTCGCAAGGTAGTCGGCCTCAAGGTGGGTGCATCACAGATCGCTGCCGCGGTCGTGACGCAGTCAGAGGGGCGTCACCAGCTCGTCGGGCTGGCACGCACGCCGCTCGAGCCCGGAATTGTCGTTGACGGCGAGGTACGCGATGCCGATGCTTTGCGCGACGCTCTCAAGGTCTTCTTCGACGAGCACAAGCTTCCGCGCAAGGACGTGCGCATCGGTGTTGCGAGCAATCGCATCGGCGTCCGGACATTCGACATCGCTGGCATTGATGATCAGGAGCGGTTCGACAACGCAGTCAGGTTTAAGGCCCATGAAGTGCTCCCTGTTTCGGTGCACGAGTCGGTTCTCGACTATCGGGTCGTTGACGAGCGCGTGGCGGAGGGCGGGGAGGTCGTCCGCCGCGTGCTTCTCGTCGTCGCACCGCGCGATCAGATCGAGCCATTCGTCGGCGCGTGTAGCGCCGCGGGTATCCGTCTCGGCGGTATCGACCTCGAGGCGCTTGCCTTGCTTCGTGCCTTCGTCGAGCCCCAGCCGTTCGCACTTCGCACTTCGACAGACACCGCAACCGTCGTCGTGGCAATCGGGCACGAGTCAACCTCACTGCTCGTCTCGGGTGGCGGTACCTGTGAGTTCACCCGCGTCTTCGATTGGGGCGGGTCATCTCTACAGCACGCAATCGCGCAGGAGCTCGAGATCACCGAGCCCGAGGCTGGCGCTGTCCTCCAGGCCCTCTCGCTCGCGGGGTCGACATCG
>JANNQQ010000142.1:0-8333 GCA_031400835.1 Actinomycetes bacterium
GGCACTGTCGACTGGGTTGTTGGCGGGGTCCGTCGCGACGCGGCCCACACGACACCCGAGTCAATCGAGTTGCAGCGACTTCTCGCTGAGATGGTGGCCGCGGGAGATGAGGCGGTTGCGATTGAGGCATCGTCGCATGGCTCGCACTTTCGCCGGCTCGATCGCATCGCGTTCGACGCGCTCGCATTTACGAATCTGAGCCAGGATCACCTCGATGTCCATGGCGACATGGAGAGTTACTTCCTCGCCAAGCGCCGCCTCTTCACGGGAGTTGGACCGCCGCCGGCCGCCGTCAATATCGGTGACCCGTACGGCCGACGGCTCGCGGACGAGCTCGAGGCAGCGGGTCGGGCACCGCTCGTCACCTTCGGGTTACGACCAGATGCGGAGGTGCGGGCGGACGCCCTTGAGTTGACGCCGAAGGGGTCACGGTTCATCGCAGGTGGGATCGCCATCGAGACCTCGCTGCTTGGCATCTTCAACGTCGAGAATGTGCTCGCAGCCGTCGCGTCATCGCTTCTGCTCGACGTCGCCGACGACGCGATCGCCGCTGGCATCGCCGCTCTGAAAGGCGTGTCAGGCCGGTTCGAATCGGTCGACGAGGGGCAGGAGTTTGCCGTCGTTGTCGACTACGCGCACACACCCGCTGCGCTTGAAACCGTGCTCACGACCGCGCGTCAACTCGGAGAGGGAAAGGTCATTCTCGTGTTCGGCGCAGGCGGCGACCGCGACGGCAACAAGCGCCCGATCATGGGGCAGATCGCGAAGCAGAGGGCCGACGTTGTGATCATCACCAACGACAACCCACGCTCTGAGAGTCCGCTTGCGATTATCGAAGACCTGTTGGTGGGCACCGGAACGGATGTCGAGATCAACCCGGACCGCGCGTCGTCGATCGCAAGCGCGATCGGGCAGGCGAAGGTCGGCGATGTGGTCGTGATCGCCGGTAAGGGGCACGAGCAGGGGCAGGACGTCGGCGGGGTTATAACGCCATTCGACGATCGCGAGGCAGCCAGGGCAGCTCTCCGTGCTGAGGAGAGCTCCCAGACATGATTCCGGTGGCCTGGGAAGAGATCGAGGCGCTAGAGCTCGGAGAGTTGCAGGGCGCGCCCCCGGACGGCGCGATAACGCGGGTGCACGACGACTCGCGCATGGCAGAGCCCGGTGACCTCTTCGTGGCGCTCAACTCCGGTGACCGATTCGTTGAGGATGCGCTCGGACGTGGCGCTGCGACCCTCGTGCCTCACGACCAGCACGTCGCGCTCGCCGTGCTTGCGGGGATCGTCCGAGCTCGGTCATCGGCAAGAGTCATTGCTGTGGTTGGGTCGACGGGGAAGACCACAACGAAGGACGTTCTTGCAGCCCTGTGCGCAGCCGTGACGCCGACGCTTGCGGCCGAGGCAAGCAAAAACAACGAGCTTGGCCTTCCCCTCACAGTGCTTCGCCTCGAGCCCGACACGGAGGTACTCATCACGGAGATGGGGATGCGCGGACTGGGCCAAATCGCGGAGCTATGCGCGATCGCGAAGCCACACGTTGTGCTTGTGACAAGCATCGGGCCTGAGCATCTTGAACTGGTTGGCACGGTCACCAACGTTGCGCGTGCGAACGCTGAGGCGATCGACGCACTTCCGCCCGGCGGCATTGCGGTGGTTCCGGCCGACGTCCCGGAGCTTGAGTCGTATCTCGGCCGGCGCGACATCGACGTGCGGCGATTCGACCGCGACACCGTGGAGCGCCTACCCGCTTGTGACGATCAGTCACAAGCTCTCGTCGCGACGAGCCGCTGGCGATTCCGGGTCGCCGGGCAGACGATCGAGCTGGATCTGCCCTTCGACCAGCGGCATCTCGCGGAGAATGCGCTTGCTGCGCTCACCGTGTACGACGCTCTTGGACTTCCGCTCGATCGGGCCCAAGAGGGCGCGTCGAGGATCCAGCTCTCCTCGTGGCGTGGGGCGGTGACGAGGCTTCCGGGCGGCGGCGTGGTCGTCAATGACGCGTACAACGCGAACCCGACCTCGATGCGCGCGGCGCTACTCGACCTTGTCGAGCGTGCACATGGACGACGGCGCGTTGCGATCCTCGGAGAGATGGCCGAGCTCGGGGTCGACTCCGCCCGATACCACGACGAGATCCGGCGGCTGCTGACAGAGCTCGGGATCGAGGTCGTGATCGGTGTTGGCGAGCCTGCCCGCGCCTACCTCGACGGTGCACAGACGGCACGCTGGATCCCCGACGCGGCCGCATTCCCAACCGTCGCTGACGTCCTCCGACCAGGTGACGCGATCGTTGTGAAGGCATCTCGTGCGGTCTCACTCGAAGGCATCGCGACCTCGATCGAGAACCAAGCTGGGGCATGGTTAGAGTCCTGATCGCCGGTCTTGTTGCGATGGTCATTGCCGTCGCAATCGGGCCCCAATTCATCGAGTGGCTTCGCCGACAGAGCGTCGGCCAGCAGATTCGGGAAGAGGGCCCGAAGCATCACATGTCCAAGCAAGGCACACCGACGATGGGTGGGCTCCTTATCGTCTTCGCGGCGGTCGCGCCGTTCCTGGCGGTTTCGCTCTACACGATCCCCGGGCTCACCATCCTCGGCGCCACTGTCGGTTGCGCACTGATCGGTTTTGGCGACGACTTCATCAAGGTGCATCGTCGACGCTCGCTTGGTCTGAGCGGGCGGTGGAAGATGCTTGGACTACTTGCGATTACCGCGGGCGTCGGTTGGGCAACGACCCGAATCGGCTACATGGACACCGAGATCTACTTTCCGGTCGTCGACGTGAACATCGATCTGCATTGGTTCTACTTTCCGTTCCTCTTCTTCGTGATCGCGGGGACGTCGAACGGCGTGAACCTCACTGACGGTCTGGATGGGCTCGCGGCGGGAACGTGTGCAATTTCGCTGCTCACTCTGCTCGCGATCGCGTCGATTGACTGGCTTCGCTCTGGCAATGCAGGGGATATCGGCAGCCGTAGCAACGAATACCTCGACATCGCGATCATCGCTGCGGCGCTGATCGGAGGGGTGATCGGGTTCCTGTGGTTCAACGCCTTCCCGGCCGAGGTCTTCATGGGGGATACCGGGTCAATGGCGCTCGGTGGGGCGATCGCGACGCTGTCG
This sequence comes from Actinomycetes bacterium, assembly GCA_031400835.1. Taxonomy (GTDB): domain Bacteria; phylum Actinomycetota; class Thermoleophilia; order Gaiellales; family Gaiellaceae; genus Gaiella. The sequence goes on from JANNQQ010000142.1 coordinate 3,122, forward strand.
ATCGTTACCGAGACAGAGGTGCTGCTCGTCTTCATCGGCGGGATCTATCTCGTCGAGGCGTTGTCGGTGATGATCCAGGTCGCGAGCTTCAAGCGCACCGGGAAACGCGTGTTTCTGATGGCGCCGATCCACCATCACTTCGAGATGAAGGCGTGGTCGGAGACGAAGATCATGGTGCGGTTCTGGATCGTCGGCGCCATCTTCTGCGCCCTTGGCTTCGTCCTGTACTACCGGTATTACCTGCGCTTCCAGCTGTAGATGAGCCCGCGACGGTTCGCTTCCGCCGGGGCGGCGCCTGTTGTGGTCGCGATGCTCGTCATGGTGTTGTGGGGTGCGACTCCGATCATTACCCGACTCGCGCTCGACGAGCTTGAGCCGTTGATCATCGCGACGCTCCGGACGGTGATCGCAGGACTTCTCGTGATCCCACTCCTCGCCCGGGCCCGACAATCGTTGCCCCGCGATGTCGGTTCGAGAAAGCTGCTTGCGATCTCGGCGGCGACAGGGTTCGTCGTGTTTCCAGTCGTCTTCACGGTCGGCCAGCACCGGACGTCGGCGCTCCACGGTGTGATGATCCTCGCTGCGCTACCAATCTTCACCGGGCTCTACGCGGCGCTGGTCGCTCGGCGTGTCCCCGCGAGAGGATGGCTCCTGGGATGCGCGGTCGCGCTCGTCGGTGAGGCAGTGCTGATCGGCGACCGCGGTAGCGCCGGTGGGGAGGCAACTCTTGTTGGCGATCTGTTGGTTCTTGGCTCCGCGCTTGCAGTATCGGCCGGCTATGTCGCCGGAGCGTCGCTTCCCGCTCGGGGGCTGTCAAGCTCGGCGACCACGTTCTGGGGGGTGCTGCTTGGCGCAGTCGTACTGCTACCACTTCTGGGCGGTGTTGTGATCTGGCACGGAGTTCCCCACGCCGGCGCCACAGCATGGGGATCTGTCGTCTTTCTTGCGATCGTCACGTCGATCGTTGGGTACGTCGGCTGGTATTGGGCGCTCGCCCAGGGTGGGATCGCCCGCATCGCAACGCTTCAGTTTCTGCAACCGCTTTCGGGATTCGTGCTCGCGGTCGTCGTGCTGGGCGAGGGTTTCACGCTCGTGAGCGTGATCGCAGGCGCTGCGATTGTCTGTGGAGTGCTCATCGCCCAGCGCACATGAGCGACCCCGCCTACCCTGTCGCCATGCTTCCTTCGAGGATCCTCGTGCTTGGGCTTGCGCGCTCGGGGTGCGCGGTTGCAGAAGCGGCGCGGGGTCTTGGTATCCCGGTTGTCGCGCACGATCACCTCGAGTCTCTCGATATCGGCGGACTCGAGGAGGTTGAGGTGCACCTGGGCACCTGGGACGACTCGTGGCTCAGCGGTGTCGACCTTGTGGTGAAGAGTCCGGGTGTCCCCGAGGGCTCCGAGCCCGTTGTCGCCGCACGGCGCTCTGGTCTCTCACTGATCTCGGAGATCGAGTTTGGCGCGCGGGTGCTTGAAAACCCCATATTGGGGATCACCGGCACGAACGGCAAGACGACGACGACGGCTCTTCTGGGAGCGATCTTCACGGCTGCAGGCGTTTCGGTCGAGGTCGCCGGGAACATTGGGCGGCCTCTTAGCTCGCTCATTGGCAGGGTCGATCCGTCGACGTGGATCGTGTGTGAGCTCTCGTCGTTCCAGCTCGAGGGCGTCGAGACCCTCAGGCCGCGTATCGCGGTGCTGACGAATCTCGAACCAGACCACCTCGACCGACATGGCTCGTTCGAGGCGTATGCCGCCGCCAAGCTTCGCCTGTTCGCGCGACAGGAGATCGGGGACACCGCCGTTCTACCGCGCGGGTTCGGCGCGGTGCCCGGCTTGGCGACGCGTGTGGAGTTCTCCGCCGACGACCCTCTGCCAGCAGAGCCACTCATCCCTGGTGCACACAACCGCGAGAACGCCGCCGCCGCCGCCGCGGCAGCCAGGGCCGTAGGAATCGAAGAGTCAGCGATCGCGAAGGCACTCACATCGTTCCCGGGGGTCGAACACCGGATTGAAGAGATCGCAGTCGTGGACGGCGTGCGTTACGTCAATGATTCCAAGGCGACCAATGCTGCTGCTGCCCTGCGTGCTCTTGCGTCGTTCCCGGGTGTGCAGAAGCACGTCATCCTCGGCGGGAGAGGAAAGGCAGAGCCCTACGACGTGCTTGCCGCCGCCTTCGGCGATGGCGATCGCGCCTACCTGATCGGCGAGTCTGCACCGGATTTCGCGGACGCCCTGGATGCGGCAGGGGTGCCCTACGTCGACGCGTCCAACCTCGCACGGGCGGTTTCGCTCGCGACGGAAGCAGCAAGCGCACCCGCCGTTGTGCTCCTCTCACCGGCCTGCGCCTCGTTTGACCAATTCGTGAGCTTCGAGCACCGCGGGGAGGAGTTCCGCCGCCTGGTGCAGAAGCTCACCGAGTGAGCCGAAACCAGCTCGAACAGCGCCTCCTGGTCCTGGTGACGCTCGCGCTCGTTGCGTTCGGCCTGGTGATGGTGTTCAGTGCCACCTCGGCCAAGGCGGCGATCGGCGAGGGCGACCCGATGCAGTTCCTCGTGAAGCAGAGCGTCTATGCAGCCGGCGGTCTCGTTCTGCTCGCGGCGCTCTCGCGCCTCGACTATCACCTCCTCCGCCCGCTCGCACCGATCGCGCTTGTCGGCGCGCTGGCGGCGTGTATGGCGGTTCTGGTTGTTGGGCCTTCGATCAACGGTGCCCATCGGTGGTTCATCTTTGGGCCGGCAAGCCTGCAGCCGTCCGAGTTCGCGAAGCTCGCAGTTTGTGTGTGGCTGTGTGCGCACCTCGCGCGACGACCTGCACCGCAGACGATGGGCGAGCTGATGAAGCCGGTAGGGATCGTCGTGGCGCTGTTTGCAGGGTTGATTGTGATCGAGCCTGATCTCGGAACTGCAATCGCGCTTGTTGTGATGGTGGCGGGGGTGCTTCTTGTGTCGGGTGTCCCGCTTCGTCTCATGGCACTCGCGGGAAGCTTCGCGGTCGTGCTCGGCGGGGCCGCGATCTGGATGGAGCCCTACCGCAAGGCTCGCGTGCTCAGCTTCCTCGACCCGTGGAAGGATCCGCAAGGGACAGGCTTCCAGACGGTGCAGGCCATGATCGGCCTCGGTTCCGGTGGGTCGACGGGCGTTGGGCTTGGAGAGAGCATCCAGAAGATCAACTTTCTTCCCGAGGCGCATAACGACATGATCTTCGCGGTGGTGGGTGAGGAGCTAGGGCTTGTCGGCTCCGCGCTCGTGATTGGCGCCTTCGCGGCGTTCGGCTGGGCAGGGTTTCGCGTCGCCCTGGGCTGTCGCGATCCGTTCGGTAAGCGTCTTGCCGCGGGGATCACGACACTCGTCTGCGGGCAGGCCGCCGTGAACCTTGCGGCGGTGCTCGGCGTCGCTCCGCTCACAGGAATTACGCTCCCGTTTGTCTCATACGGTGGCTCCTCGTTGCTGATGCTGCTCTGTGCCGTCGGAATCCTCCTTAACATCGCAGTCAATGAACGCGTCGTCGAAGCTCGTGTGCGTGATCGCGGCAGGGGGAACAGCCGGGCACGTCAGGCCCGCCCTCGCAGTAGCGGAAGCTCTGCGCGCCCGCGGAGTGGAAGTGACGTTCGCCGGAACACCCGGCCGCGTCGAGTCGCGTCTGGTTCCTGAGGCAGGCTTCGAGCTTGACACCTTCGCGGTCTCCGGGTTCCCAAGGAAGGCGTCGCTTGGCCTGCTGCGCGCCTGCTGGCAGGCCGTGTGCGCCCCGTTTGCGTGCGCGGCGATCCTTCGTCGGCGGCGGCCGGACTTCGTCCTTGGCGGCGGCGGCTACGTGGCCGGGCCGATGGTGCTTGCTGCCCGCGTCTTGCGGATTCCGGGTGCGCTGACCGAGGCCGATGCCCATCTCGGGCTTGCGAACCGGCTTGCTGCGCCGTTCGCGCGGCGCGTGTTTCTCTCCTATGCGGTGTCTGGTCGGGCGGGGTCGAAGTATCGCGTGGTTGGGCGACCGATTCCCGCTGCTCATCGCGGAGTGACCCGCGAGGAGGGTCGCCGGATGTTTGGGCTTTCACCCGACGGGCCAGTGGTGGCGGTGTTTGGTGCCCTTGCCGGGGCAACGTCGTTAAACGAGATGGCCGTTTCGGCATGGAGAGAGGGCGGGCCGAGCGTGCTCCACATCTCCGGTGAGCGCGACTATCCGGGGTTGGCGGCTCGTGTCTCGCGGCCCGGGTACGTGCTGGTGGCGCAGACCGATCACTTCGGCGCTGCGCTCGCTGCCGCCGACCTTGCGGTCTCGCGCGCAGGAGGGACGGTGTGGGAGTTGGCCGCGGCTGGGACGCCATCGGTCTTGGTTCCCTATCCGCACGCGACGGCCGATCACCAGACACTCAACGCGCAGTGGTTCGAGCGTGGGGGTGGAGCGGTGGTGGTCGCGGATGAAGAGGTAGGGCGTGTCCCTGCATTGGTCGACGAGCTGCTCGCTGACTCTGGCCGACTGGCGGCTATGCGCGCGGGGATGCTGGCGCTGGCACGACCGGATGCTGCCGAGGCGATCGCTGAGGAGTTGATTGCGCTTGCCCGGTAGCGCACCTCTCGCCGGTCGCCGGTTGTACTTCGTCGGGATCGGAGGCTCCGGGCTCTCTGCTTACGCGAACATCGCCCGTTCGTGGGGTGCCGACGTGCGCGGGTGGGATCTGCGCGACACGATCTTCATGAGGACGCTCGAAGGCGTCGGCATCGACATCTCGGAGGCGCCGACGCCACCCGAGGGGTGGGAGGTCATCGTCTCCACGGCCCACACGCATCGCATCGACGGCACACCGCGTGAGACCTTTCTCGCCGAGCTGGTCGCATCGCGCCCATCGATCGTCGTTTCGGGTGCGCATGGGAAGACGACGACTGCGGCGATGATCGCCTTTGCGCTCAAGGAGGCCGGCAACGATCCGTCATGGATTATCGGTGGCGTAGTGGGGCAGCTGGACGGCAACGCGGGCACCGGCGCTGGCTGGCTCGTCGTCGAAGGCGACGAGTCGGATCGATCGGCGTTCGCACTCCGGCCCGAGATCGCTGTTGTCACGAACATCGAGCTCGATCACCACACCTTCTTTGCCTCCGAGGCCGAGCTGCGCGAGGCGTTTTCGACGTGGCTGGAGGGATTGCCGACCGTCGTACGGAGTTGGGAGCTCGAGCCGGTTTCGTTCGAACTGGCGATTGCGGGTGAGCACAACCTCCAGAATG
>JANNQQ010000143.1:0-2950 GCA_031400835.1 Actinomycetes bacterium
AAGGTGTTGAATGCGGGATCGATCAGGCGCTCGAGGAGCGCGGCGATGAATGCGAGAAGCGCCGCGACCACAATCACCAGGCGGACTGCGCGCATCGGGGTCAGCTTCGACCAGCGCTGCTCGTGCCTCCGTACGATGACGTCTGGATCCGCTTGACTCATTGCGTCTGGTTCGCGGTCGAACGAGCTGTTCCCTGCTAGCGCGACGGTGTGCTTTGACCACGCGAGCTCAGCGAGGGTTCCTGTAAAAGTGTCGTGTGAACGCAAGATGAACGTGCGCACCGCGCGAGGTACATCGTTTGCGATTGCGACCCCGCACTCCATCGGTACCGAGGAGGGGGCCGCAGCACTCCGTGCAGGCGGGAACGCCCTTGATGCAGTCGTCGCTGCCGCCGCGGCATTGACCGTCGTGTACCCGCACAACTGCTCTGTGGGAGGCGACGTGATCGCGCTCGTCGCTACACCGGACGGCACCCTCGTTACGGTCAACGGCAGCGGAGCTGCACCCGCCGCTGCGTCGGCCGAGAAGCTGCGGGCAGAGCACACGACGATGCCGCTCTCAGGCGTCGAGACCGTCACCGTCCCCGGGGCAGTCGCAGCATGGGAGGCAATCCTCTCGCTTGGCGGTCGCCGATCCCTGCCGCAAGCGCTCGAAGCGGCGATCTCTGCGGCGGATGAGGGCGTGCCCATAGCTCGGTCGCTCGCGAGGGCGATTGAGGATCAGCACCTCGAACTTGCCGCCGACGAAGGACTAGCTCAGGTCTTCCTCGACAACGGGAGCTCGCGCGTCGAGGGCTCGTTGCTTCTGCAGCCCGCCCTCGCGCAATCGCTTCGCGCAATCGCAGCCGAAGGCCCCGCGGCGCTCTACGGCGGAAAGGTCGGCGCGGCACTGGTCGAGCGGCTGCGGTCGCTCGGCTCGTGCATGACTCTGGACGATCTTGCCGCCCACCAAACGAAGGTCGAGCGGCCGATTGCCGCCAGTTTCGGCGACCTGGAGGTGCTCACAGCGGCTCCAAACTCGCAGGGCTTCGTCCTTCTCGAAACGCTCGCGGCGATTGCCGCGCTCGGAACCACGCTCGACCGACTGGGGCCGGGCGCAGGCGTGCTCGCGCGACTCTTCGAGCTCGCTGCACGCGATCGGGACAACTACCTCGCCGACCCTCGTTTCGCCGACCTCCCACTTGCGCGTCTGCTCTCGCACGCGCATGCAGTCGAGCTCGCGAAGGAAGCCTCGGCTTTCGGCACTCATCCACCCCTCGCACCGCGCGCCACCGGTGACACCGTCGCTGTGGTGGCGATCGACAACCAGGGATATGCGGCCTCGGTCATCCAGAGCATCTTCTACAGCTTCGGCTCGCTCATCCTCGACCCCGCCACCGGCATCATCTGCCACAACCGCGGTGCGTACTTCTCTCTCGATCCACGTTCACCGAACGGGATCGAGGGCGGAAAACGACCGGCGCACACCTTGATGCCGGTCATCGTCCGGAAGGGTGGTCGCATCGTCGCGGTCAACGGCACGATGGGCGGCAGCGCCCAGCCGCAGATTCATACGCAGCTGCTGCTCGCAGCATGGGCAGGTGCGACGCCAATGGAAGCTGTCGAGTCGCCTCGCTGGACGGTTGGCAGCCTCGAGTCAGATGGATCCGGCGGTCGCGTTGTCGCCGAACGTAGCGTTCCTCCTTCGGCGATCGAAGGAATCGAAGCCGCCGGATTCAAGGTCGATCTCATCGCTGATCTTGACGAAGCCGTGGGGCACGCACAGGTGATCGCCGTCGACGGCAGCGGCGCGTTCGTCGCCGCCAGCGACCCCCGCGCAGACGGTTCGGCAGCGGCGGGCTGAGGGCTGCGTCAACGGCATCGAGCCTTGCCCGTAGACGCTTGTGGTCACCGGACGTACCGGTCAGGGACTGCCCGCCCAGGTCAATCGTATGACGGGTCCTCACCTGGGTGGGCTGTCGGCGGTGGCGGCTAGCATCGAAGGGTGACGGTGACATCGCACGAGGAGCTCCTCGCTGACCTGAATCCCGCACAACGCGAGGCGGTACTCCACGTCGACGGCCCACTGCTCGTCATTGCCGGGGCAGGTTCGGGGAAGACCCGGGTGCTTACGAATCGGGTCGCCCACTTGATCCGAGCGCACGGCGTCAAGCCAAACGAGATCCTTGCGATCACCTTCACAAATAAGGCCGCGGGGGAGATGCGTGAGCGCCTTGAGCAGATGCTTGGGGGCATGGCACGCGCGATCTGGATCCTCACCTTCCACTCTGCGTGCGGCCGCATCCTGCGCGCCGAGGCGCCGCGGCTTGGCTTCAAGTCGAGCTTCACGATCTACGACCAGTCCGACCAAGTTCGTGTCGTAAAGGCGTGTCTTGAGGAGCTCGGGAAGGACCCCAAGCGCTTTACGCCGCGTGGGATCCACTCCCAGATCTCGAACGCAAAGAACCAGCTGGTCGGGCCTGATGAGTACGCCTCACGGGTTTCCTCGTTCTGGGACCAGACTGTGGCGGACGTCTACGCGCTCTACCAGCGCAAGCTCCACGGCTCGAACGCGGTCGACTTCGACGACATGCTGATGCTGTCGGTTGAGGTGCTCGAACGCTTCCCCGATGCACGCACGCGCTGGCAAGAAGCGTTCCGCTACATCCTCGTTGACGAGTACCAGGACACGAACCACGCCCAGTACCGGCTGCTGCAACTTCTCGCCGCGAGTCACAAGAACGTGTTTGCGGTTGGAGATCCAGACCAGTCGGTCTACGGGTTCAGAGGCGCTGACATTCGCAACATCCTCGATTTCGAGCGAGACTTTCCCGGGGCCGGAACAATCGCGCTCGAGCAGAACTACCGATCCACGAATGCGATCCTCGGAGCCGCGAATGCCGTGATCGAGAACAACCGCGACCGAAGGCCAAAACACCTCTTCTCCGAGCTCGGGCAGGGCGATCCCGTCC
>JANNQQ010000144.1:0-3666 GCA_031400835.1 Actinomycetes bacterium
CTAGGGATAACCCGAAGCTGTAGTCAAACACAGTATCTGACCCAGCCAGACACCGATGCGGCCGGCATGGCTGCAAACCCAATCAATCGAATGTATCCCGAAGGCGACCGAGAGGTAAAGGCCGGCGGCGGCACCTAACCGGCGCCAGAGAAGGCGGGAGCGCACGAGTCGTCAGTGTAGAAGCACCAACTACCGGCCAAGCAGCGAGATACGCTTGCGCAGTGAGCGTGTCCCCGTCCTGGCGGGCCGGCCGGTGGGCGCTGCCGTTCGCGGTTCCCTGCCTCTTCCTTCACGCGACCTATCAGCCCCACGTCTCGATCGCCGCTGGCTCGACCTCGATCGATGTGACCCTCGCCGACGTTGCCATTGCACTGGTCGCTGTCGCCGCGCTCGCCCGCGCGCGTCGCGATGGCATCGATCCTTTGCGGAACGCACGCTGGCTGTTGGCCTGGGCGGGCGGGCTCGTAGCCCTCGTGCTCCTCTCGTTGCTCCTTCCCAAGCTCCGTGGTGAGGAGTACGAGCTCGGTCGACACCTCATCAGTGCCCTCAAGTTCGGGTGGTACGCGCTCCTCGCACCGAGCGTGCTCCTCCTCGTTCGCACGACCCGGGAAGCACGACCTTTGCTGCGGTCGCTTGTGGCTGTGAGCGCAATTGCAACCTTTTGGGGCCTCCTCCAGTTCGTCGGTCTGGTGAGCGAGTTCGAGGGCAAGAGGCCCGGACAGCGCGAGCCGTCGTTCGTAGGGATTCACGACTTCGCTGCTCTCTCGGGAGCTGCACTCCTGATCGGCCTCGTGGCGCTGGTACTGGCAGATGATCGTCTGCTCGGAGACCGTCGCTGGAGGAACCTCGCGATCGTCGGCGGCGGCCTTGGGGTGATCCTCTCCGGCGCGATGACGGGCGTTGCGGGCGTATGGGCGGCGATTGCGCTGCTCCTGGCTCTGGTTGGCGTCCGTCACGGGATCGCTGCGCGACGCGTGCTTCTGGTCGCTGGTATTGCCGTCGTCGTTGCAGCAGGGACAGCGACGATGCGCGCGACCGCGATCGAGCGATTCGCGGAGTTTCTCGGACTGCGCGACCGCACGGAGCAGACCGGCGTTGAAAGCTATGCCCACCGGACGCTCTTGCTCTACCTCGGCGGACGTATCTGGCTCGACCACCCGGTGCTCGGTGTGGGCTGGCAAGGGTCATACGAGGAATGGGCCTATGGCCCGTATCTCGACGACGCACGCGCGCGCTTCCCCAATGAGCCCGAGGAGGCGTTCCCGTCGCCCGATCCAAAGCGGACGTGGGGTGTCCAGAACCTCTACGTCCAGACGCTCGCAGACCTCGGCATCGCGGGCGCCGCGCTGCTGCTCGGCCTGTTCGCGAGTGCCGTAGGGGCCGCGATCCGTGGCTCCCGCAGCTCACCTGTTCCACTCGTCGGGCTAACCTGCCTGCTTGTGTCCGCCGCCGTTTGGGCCGGTATCGGCTTGATCCCCGGGATCCCGCTTGCCGCGCTCACGTGGCTTGCGCTCGGACTGGTGTACGTGCGTGACTGATCAACGACTCAATCCACCACGCTCGATGCCCACCTACGCCGTGCGTGCACCGCTCGTCGCCTGGTTGAGAGCCGAGGCCACGAGGGCTCACGCAGACCTCGGGCCCTACCGGCTGCTCGATGTCGGATGCGGCGAGAAACCGTATCGCCCATTGTTCGCGCCGTATGTCTCGAGCTATATCGGGGTCGATCCGGTCGAAAATCCGGTTGCGGAGCTCCGTGGCCCGATCGAGAAGCTCCCCGTCGACGATGCCAGTTTTGACGTCGTCCTCTGCGCCCAGGTGCTCGAGCACGTCGATGACCCTGCCAAAGGTCTGGCCGAGCTCCATCGCGTCCTCGCTCCAGGTGGGCGCATTCTCCTCTCGACACACGGCGCAATGGTCTACCACCCAGCACCCGTCGACTACTGGCGCTGGACACATGCCGGCCTCGAGCGACTGTTCAACCAGAACGGTAGGTGGGCGTCCGTTACGGTTAGCCCCGGCTGTGGCACGACCTCGTCGCTCACCATGTTGATCGCCATATACGCGGAGCACGTGCTGCGGCGAACACCTCTGCGGTTTACGCGCGGCGCGGTTGTAGCGGGACTCAACCGCGTCGCAGGCGCTATAGATGGACGGTCAGCGTCGCTCAGCGACGCACGACCCGGCACGTTGACGGCCAACTACCACGTGGTCGCCGAGAAGTCCCGGTGACGAAGGTCCTCGTCACCGGTGGCGGGGGGTTCATCGGGTCGAACCTCGTGCGCGCCCTCATCGAGAACGGCGACACGGTACGCGTGCTCGACAACTTCTCGACGGGAAATCGCCGCAACCTCGACGGGCTCGTTGCAGAGGTTGAGGTCGTCGAGGGCGATCTCCGTTCGTACGAACGCGTACACACAGCTGTGCGTGGCGTTGAGGTCGTCTACCACCAGGGTGCGCTTGGATCGGTGCCTCGGTCGGTGCAGGATCCGCTCACGTCGACCGCGGTCAATGTCGAGGGCACGCTCAATGTCTTGCTCGCTGCGCGCGACGAGAAGGTCCGTAGGGTTGTCTTTGCCTCGTCCTCCTCGGTCTACGGCGACGGAGGTACCTTCCCGCGCACCGAGTCGCAGGCGCCGAACCCCATCTCGCCCTACGCCGTCGCCAAGCTCGCCGCCGAGCGCTTCTGCGTCAGCTTCTTCCGGGTCTACGGTCTCGAGACCGTGGCGCTGCGTTACTTCAACGTCTTTGGTCCCAACCAGGACCCGAACTCGCAGTACGCGGCCGTGGTGCCGAAGTTCATCAGCGCAATCGCCGAAGGACGACCAGTGCTGATCCACGGCGACGGCGAACAGTCGCGGGACTTCACCTTCATCGCAAACGTGGTCGCCGCGAACCTCCTCGCGGCAACGGCCGAGGGCGCCGGGGGCAGCGTGGTCAATGTTGCGACCGGTGGCTCCGAGACCGTGAACACGCTTGCCGAAACGATCGGGCGACTGCTTGGGCGACCCGTCGAGAAGGAGTTCGGCCCGGAGCGCGCCGGCGACGTGCTCCAGTCCTGGGCCGACGTCACTGCAGCCCGCGAGGCGATTGGGTATCGCCCTGCGGTCGGCTTCGAGGATGGGCTACGGCAGACGATCGAACGGTTTGAGGGCTAGCAGGATGGGACACGCCTTCGGTTCTCTCGACGAGCTCGGTGATGGGTACGGCATCCGCAAGGTGCGGGTACCACTCGGTGTTACCGCATTCGGTGTCAATGCGCTTGTGGCGCCGCCGGACTTCGAGGGTTTCGCGCACTTCCACGATCTCCAGGACGAGCTCTACTTCATCCACTCGGGCACCGCGCGGATCGAGGTCGACGGTGAGGAACGGATTCTCGGTCCCGGTGGGCTGTTTCACGCCGAATCGACGACCCCCCGCCGAATCTCGAACGCCGGCGAGGACGATCTCATCGTCCTCGTGGTCGGTGGCAAGGACGGCTACGTCGGCCGCGACGGCCAACTCGTCGACATGACTGACCTCGCCCGGCGAAGGTCGTTCGGGTCAGGCGACGCCGCGGTCTAGCAGGTTGCCCGCCGTCCACATCAGAGGTCTCGCAGCTAACGCAGAGCGGGTGACCGATGCGCTCGCACGTGTGACCCTGCGCGTGGCCGAGGAGGTTCCGTG
>JANNQQ010000145.1:0-4880 GCA_031400835.1 Actinomycetes bacterium
AGCTTGAGATGACTTCCTCGTTGGCTGATCTGCTCGAAGCCCGCTGCTTCCAATGCTCGTACCGTGTCCTGTCCTGAGACGACGGGGAGGCGTGGGCTCACGCAGCGATTTCGACCGAAGCGATGATGGGCGGCTCCGAAAGGTCCGGGATCGGAGCGTCCTCGAAGTACAGCTCGAGAGCCTCGCGGAGGTTCGCGAGCGCCTCTTCGACGTTCTCGCCTTGGCTTGCGACCTCGACATCGAGGCAGCGGGCGACGTACCACGGAGCCTCGTGCGTAATCGCAGCTGTGAAACGCATCCGCCTGATTGTAGTTCAGCGACTCGGCTCGAGCGAGCCGCCGGATTCGAGACGGATCTACGTGAGACCCAGGAGGGCTCGGAGCGGTGGCGAGGGGTTTGCAAGCTGTCTCGTTAGGTCCATTTTCCCCGCGTCGCCCGCTTCGCGGCTTCGCCGCTGTGCTTTCCGCTCGCTCGGAAAGGGTGGGCGCCGTGGTTCGAGTCCGCCCAGGGGGTACGAGCTAGCTTGTCAGCCAGCCGGTTTCGGCCCGCCGATTGACGCGGGCCGAAACCGGTTGCATGAGAGAGTCTGGGGCCTTCACCAAGAGGTGGGTATACCATTCGTAGGTTGCGTGTACGGCTTGGGATAGTGAGTATTGGTGCGGCGGCGGCGATCGCTGTGGCCGTCACGGCCCTTTCCGCTGGGGCGGCGACAGCCCGCTCGTGGGGGCCAGCGGCGAGCGCAACGCAGACTTCTCCGGGGCTCGGAGCCAGGACGCGGCCAATCGGCGTCGTAGAGAACTGTTCCACGCAGCAAGGCGCGGGCGAAGGCTCAGGTGTATTCGAGCGTCCTCGAAGTTTGGTCGTCGGGCCGCTGGCTGTCGCGAACGCTGGCGGAACGCTCCATTGGTCTCAGGAGTTAAGGGGAGACAAGCTCCCGGTGTACGTGAGGGGCGCGCACCGCGTGACCGTTGAGCTGTCCCGCCAGACCCGTCGGGGCGCCGGGCTCGCTTTCGGTCCACGTCCGGCGGACACGCTGCGCGACACACATCGGATCGTCACGTTCATCGCGTGCCGACAGGGCGAGATCTCCCGACCGTACGACGGCTGGCCCGTCTCGTTCTGGATGGGGTTTGTTCTGGCCTCCTCGCCTCGGTGTGTGCCTCTCTTCATCTGGGTCGACGACGAGATCTCACCCCGGCGCGCGGTCGTCCGCATCGGCGTCGGCAGCTGCAGGTAGGCGAACCCGAGGGGGCTGGCACAGAGGCAAGCACGAGCGCGATGCGGCACCAGAAGCCTGTGGCTTCGCTTTCCGCTCACTCGGAGGCGGAGCGGCCAAGCCGTGATAGGTCACATCGACTTTGCCAACGCGACGAGCTGGTCGAGGGCAGTGCCCCAGCCGTCGTGGAAGCCCAGCTCGGCATGACGGGCGCACACGTCCGGCGTTCCGTGGATTGCGAGCGCCGAGTACCTGGTGCCGCTCGCCGTCGGCTCGAGTGTTATGACCGCGGTGAACGGGACAGGCCCAGAATCTGGCATCGGCCGGTAGCCAGGCCCGAGGAGGCCCGTCCAGACCAGGCGTTGGTTCTCAACGACTTCGAGATAGCAGCCGGTGTTGTCGAACTCTTCGCCCTCAGGTGAGCGCATCAACGTGCGGAAGCGTCCTCCTGGCCGAAGCTCGATGTCGCATTCGGCCGTCACCCACGGAGCGGGCGTGAACCACTGCGTGATGAGCTCCGGTTGCGTCCACGCCGCCCATACCCGCTCGAGCGGTACATCGACATCGCGTTCGAAGAAGAGATCGAGGTTTGGGTCCGGTATGAAGGGGACGAGAGCGCTCATCGGGTGGTCTCCTTGAGATCGTTGAGGTGGTCGTCGAGTTGGTCGAGCCGGCTCTGCCACAGCGTGCGTTGTGCGTCGAGCCAGCGACCCGCGTCTTCGAGCGGGGCCGGCGCAAGTCGATAGGTGCGAACGCGCCCTTGCTTGCACGAGGTGATGAGCCCGCAGCGTTCGAGCACGTCGAGATGCTGGATGAACGAAGGCAAGGCCATGTCGAACGAGCGTGCAAGCTCGGTTGTCGCAGCCGGACCGCGACTCAGGCGTTCGACGATGGCTCGGCGGGTGGAGTCGGAGAGTGCCTGGAACTGGCGGTCAAGTTCGAGTGAACAGTTAGGCATTCACCTAACTATATCACCCGGCGCTTGTCGCGCAAACGCCGCGAACTGCCAGACAGACCCCCGATGTTGGCTCACGGGCTCAAGACCGTACGACTGCGCTATCGCGATGATCGTGGCAGGTGAGTGGAGAAACACGCGGAACGTCCGCCGCCGCACGCGTTGGATCAGGTTGACCGTGGCGAACCCGATCCTCGTCCACACGGCGTTACGGGGGAAGGTAAGGACAAGCTGACGGCGTGCGTGCGCGGCGGCTTCGCCAAGGAGCTTCTCAAGGTCGGGGTAACAGCAGACGACCTTGTGCAGCACCACGACGTCCGCCTCCTCGATCGTGCTTCCCTCCTGCGCGAAGTCGAGTACGCGCCGGTCGGAGCGGCCGTCGAGGCCCGCTTCGGAAGCCAGCTCTGCCGCACAGGCTTCGTACGCGGGCGAAAGTTCGGCGTTCGTCGTCGTGGCGGCGCCCGCGCGCAACAGCTCAAGCTGGATCGCACCAACCCCACCACCGACCTCAAGCACCGACCGGTCGGCAATACCCTCATCCACGATGGAATCAACGAGACGCTGGGCGTTGCTGTCGAGTCCCTTGCTGCGGTAGCGCGTCGCATCTCGCTGAGCAACACGCTCCGTGAAGAACTCATCACACCCGCGCGGATCACAGCAACTCTTCAGGGTTAGACCTTACTTCGCTTCCGTCAAGCCAGGTGATGTCGACCTTCTCTCGTTTCCTGTTTACAGTGTCGCGGCACCTGTCGTGCCAGGCCGACCAGCAACCGCCGAGAGGGAGTGGCCATGCCGCTTGAACGTCCCCAGATCGACAAGCCCGCGGGCGATATCCCCTTCGACCTCGGGATCGATGACCTCGTCCATGGCGACGGAGACGAGGCAACGCCTGGCACGAAGGTCTCAGTGCACTACGTCGGAGTCGCGTTCTCAACCGGCGAGGAGTTCGACGCCTCGTGGAATCGCGGACAGCCGTTCGAGTTCAAACTCGGTAAGGGTCAGGTGATACCGGGCTGGGATGCCGGGGTGCAGGGGATGAAGGTAGGTGGGCGTCGCAAGCTCGTCATCCCGTCGGCCATGGCGTACGGCGCGCGCGGCGCGGGTGGCGTGATCAAGCCACACGAGCCGCTGGTGTTCGTGGTCGATCTCCTGTCCGTCGACTGACAAACCCGATGCCCGTCGGTCACTGCTCAGTGTCCGAACCACCGTGCCCGTCGGCTTGAGCCGAACAGTTGCTTCTCCGCCACGAGCTCCGTGGACGGCTCCTGGTAGATGCCCGTCCGGGTCGGACCGGAGAGAAAGTCGATGTCGACGCGCCCCACCCGGCCACCCCCGAACTCGAGATAACACGAGCCGCGACCGTTGTAGGCAGCCGGTGCTTCGCCGCCTTGTGCTGCCGCTATCAACTGCTGGGCCACGACCCTGGCGGCGCCCTCCGCAAAAACGCCCGCCTTCGGCACGCCAATCGTCGCCACATCGCCGACCGCGTAGATCCCACGGTACTTCGTCGCCAGCGTCGCCGAGTCGACCGGGATGTAGCCGTCTTCGGTCATCCCGCTTGCGAGTACCACGTCGGGAGCTCGATGTTTCGGCACGCCGAGGAAGAGGTCGAATGGCAGCTCGCTCTCGTCGTCGAGTATGGCCACCTTTCGCGTCGCGTCGATCGAGCTCACGCGGCGGCTCGGGACGAACTCGATTCCACGCGCAGCGAATGCCTCAAGGAGTGCGGCCGAGGTCTCCGGGGAAGGGGGAACAGGCGCGCCGAACGGGATTACGAGTTTGATGTCGCACACGTCACGAATACCGCGTGCGACAAGCTGATCGTGCAGCAACAGGGCGCATTCGCTTGGTGCAGGCGGGCATTTGAACGGAGCTCCACAAACCCCGATGACGACCTTGCCACCTGCGAACGCTGGCAGCACATCCCGCAGGACGGTTGCCCCGGCGATCGAGTAGAACTCGTTCGCGGAGACGAGCCCGGGTGTCGCGTCCATGTCGTAGTCGGCTCCGAGCGCGATAACGAGGACATCGCATTCGTGCGTTCCAGCATCGGTCTCGACACGTCGCGTCTCGGGATCGATCGCCGTGACCGTCTCCCGCAAGACGCGGACACCAGGTTTCGCAATGTCGCTGTAGAGCACCTGCGCGGCCTCGGGCGTCGAGCGCCCGAACATGATGTCGAGCTTCGAGTAGCCGAAGACGAACGCGTCGTTCTTGTCGACGAGTGTTACCTCGACAGCGTCGCCGAGTGTCTCCGACAGTGTCGTGGCGAGCTCCAGCCCGCCGAATCCTGCGCCGAGGATGAGGATGCGTTCGCCCACGAAGGAACAACGTTACTCGGAGTTGGGCATCGTCCGGATGGCAGCCGGCGCCTCAGAGTGACCTGAAGAACAGCGTCGTTCCACGGAGTCCGCCGCGCGGCTCCACGGAGTAGTCGGGAATAGTGCCGACGCGGACCCATCCCATGCGGGCATAGAGACGCTCGGCGTCGCTGCCCTCGTTCGTGTCCAGCACCAGCAACGTCTTACCGCTCTCCCGCGCCGTCTCCTCGGCTGCTCGGATCAACGCCTCGCCGATTCCCTGGCGGCGGGCGCGCCGATGGACGAGCATCTTCGAAAGGTCTGCACGGTGCGGCTGATTCTCAGGCTGGTCAAGCACAAGCTGAACCGTGCCGACGATGCCGGTGTCGTCCTCCGCGACCAGCAGTGC
>JANNQQ010000146.1:0-6671 GCA_031400835.1 Actinomycetes bacterium
GCCCGCCTGCGAGCACGGGGGAGAAGAGGTCGCCGAGTTGCGCGACCCTATCGACCACGGCGCCCATTGTGAACGCGAGCGGGTCAAGGCCTGAGACCACCTCGTCCCACCCAAGCGGCGTCGAGACAGGAGCTCCGGCGCGCGGGCGCACCGAGTACACGGCAGCGGTCGTCTTTCCGAGCCCGTTCTGGTTCGCATCGACGAGAACCCCGGTGCGCTTCGCCTTCGACCATTGGGTCGTTACAAGACCGGGATGAGCTCGTGCGAGCGCGGCGCCGATGGTCGCCGCAAACGCGCGTGCCTGCGCGTGGTCGTGCCGGCGCGTGATCGGAACAAGCACGTGGATCCCGCGCGAGCCACTCGTCTTTGGGTAGCTGCGCAGGCCTATGAGCTCAAGAAGGTCGCGCAGGAGGAGTGCAGTCTCCACCACTTCCTCGAACCCACACCCCTCGGAAGGGTCGAGGTCGAAGATCACCCAGTCCGGGCGCTCCGCGTGATCGGCGCGGGACGTCCACGTGTGGAGGTCGATGCAGCCCATTGAAACGACCCAGAGAAGTGCCAGCTCGTCGTCGACAACCGCGTAGTTGATCATGCGCGTATCACCCTCCCGCGACGTCGCCGGGAACGGCACTGTCCGCAGCCAATCGGGCGCGTGCTTTGGGGTGTCTTTCTGGAAGAAGCTCTTCCCCTGCCAGCCGTCGGGATAACGCTTCATCGTGAACGGGCGGCCACGAAGATGTGGGATCACGCTGGGAGCAATCGCCCGGTAGTACGCGAGCAGATCGCCTTTTGTGATTCCCTCCTCGGCCCAGAACGGCTTCTCGAGGTTCGAAAGACGTAGGACGCGCCGGCCGCGCTTGATCTCCTCCGGTACTCGAGGGCGCTCTCGCACAACCGACACGGGCGGATGGTCATCGCGGAGACCCAGGTAGACGGGTGCGCGCAGTCGGGAGTCCTTCGTCCACTCCGCAAACTCCACTTCCGCCACCAGGGTCGGTGCGACCCAGTGGAGACCACGTGCTGAGGCGCCGGAAACGCGTGGAAGCTCGGCGAGAGACGAAGCGCCTTGCGCACGTTCGTCAAGGAGCACCCGAAGACGGGAGATCTCTGCATCTGTAAATCCCGAGCCGACATTGCCGACGTAGCGAAGCCGGGCACCGTCGTTGACCGCGAGCATGAGTGCTCCAAAGCCGGCCGACCTCTGGCCAGCACCTTCCGTCCAACCAACGACGACGAACTCCTGCTGCTCGCGGAGCTTCACCTTCGTCCAGTCGGGGGAGCGCACGCCGGAGCGGTACTTGCTGCTGCGCCGCTTTGCGACGAGTCCCTCCAGTCCCTGCGACTTGGCCTCGGCGAGCAGAGCCGCACCGTCGTTGAACCACGGCGATACGACGAGCTGGGTCGAGGCATCGACCACCTCTTCGAGCCGGCGCCGGCGTTGCTCGAGCGGCAGCCCGACCAACGGCTCGCCGTCGACTTCGAGAAGGTCAAACACGACGTAGATGAGCCTGCCGCTGCCACTTTGAAGCAGACCAAAGCGTGAGACGCCAGCCGGATCGAGCGCACACACCTCTCCGTCCAGAACGGCGTTGGTGCTTCGCACAGCAGCCGGCAGCAGCTCTGCAATGACGTCAAATCGCTTGGTGAGATCGTTCCCATTCCGGCTTGCGAGGATCGCCTTCTGGTCGGCAACCGTCGCCAGCACTCGATATCCATCCCACTTCGGCTCATAGACCCATCCCTCGCCGAGCGGAACGGTCGCCGACGTTGCGGCAAGCATTGGCGCGTATCTGCCAGCGGGCGCCGTCACGAGTACCCGTTCTGGTCACCACTCGGTGAGGAACCGTCAAAGACGAGGTCAACGTCTGGAGAAGATGCCTGCATACACGGGGATTCTTTGGCAGGGGATAAGCCTGTGGAAAGTGTGGAGAGCTCCGTCGCCTCGAGGTCAGAAGCCCGCGAGGACACCCATTGCCCGGAACTTCTTGCGTCGCGTGGTGCGCAACGCAGCAGGTGAAACGCCCTCGAGATCACCGAGATGCGACAGGATCGCGGCGCGTAGTAGCGCTGCGGCAGCGTCCGGGTCGGTGTGGGCGCCACCGACTGGCTCGGGAACGATTCCATCGATCACCCCAAGCTCGAGGCAGTGCGCGGCGTCGGGCTTGAACGCCGCCGCGGCCTTCTTGGCCTGTGCGGCATCACGCCAGAGAATCGCCGCGCATCCCTCAGGGGAGATGACCGAATAGATCGCATTCTCCTGCATCAACACCCTGTCAGCGACTGCAATCGCAACTGCTCCACCCGACCCACCCTCACCGATGACAACGGCAACCGTTGGCACGTCGAGTCGTACCATCGCCGCCTGCGACCGGGCAATCGCTCCGCCCTGGCCATGCTGTTCAGCAGCAACGCCGGGGTAGGCACCGGGCGTGTCGACAAGTGCGACAACCGGAAAGCCATGCCGGTTCGCGATCTCCATCATCCGCATCGCTTTGCGATACCCCTCGGGAAACGCCATCCCGAAGTTTCGCGAGCTGCGCTCCTTGATGTCGCGGCCCTTTTGATGACCGATGATCGCGATTGTGCGGCCCTCGACCGAGCCGAGCCCGGCGACGATCGCATGATCGTCAGCGCGCCCGCGGTCACCATGGATCTCGAACCAGTCCTCAAGGATCCGCTCGACGTAATCAAGCGTGTACGGGCGATCCTGATGCCGTGCGAGCTCGACCGAGTGCCAGATGCCTTCGTCGGTCGTGTCTTCTCTCAGCCGCTCGAGCTGGCGCTGGAGCCTCTCCGTTTCGGCCGAGAGCCTGGTGCCTCCGAGAAGTTTTACCCCGGCGAGACGCGACAGACGCTCGCGGAGACCCAGCTCGGCCTCGTCGGTCACAGGCGCGTCCCGAAGAGACGGAGGAGGCGTGCCAACGTGGGCCGAAGCTCGCCTCGGTCGACGATCGCGTCGAGATGCCCGAAGCGGAGATTCGATTCGGCGCGGCCGAAGTCGTCAGGCAACTTCTCGCGGGTGGTCTGCGCGACAACGCGCGGGCCGGCGAACGACATCAGCGCCCCTGGCTCCGCGAGCACGACGTCTCCAAGGCTTGCGAAGCTCGCAAGGAGACCCCCCGTCGTTGGGTGGGTGAGGACAGAGATGAAGGTGCCGCCAGAATCATGAAGCTCCTCGAGCGCACAGACGGTCTTGGGCAGCTGCATCAACGCGAGAATCCCCTCTTGCATCCGCGCGCCACCCGATGCCGAAATCGAGACGAGCGGCACGCCCTCTTCTCCAGCGGCATCGCACGCACGAGCGAACTTCTCGCCGACGACGCTGCCCATCGAGCCTCCCATGAATGAGAAGTCCATTACCGCGAGATGGCACCTCTCACCGAGAATCGCGCCCGTACCGGTGACCATCGCGTCGCCGAGACCGGTCGTCACCTCGGCCTCTGCCAGTCTCTCGACATAGGGCCTGAGATCGAAGAACTCGAGCGGGTCAGCGGAGCGGAGCTCCCGGTTCGTCTCGTCGAAGCTGTCTCCGTCGACGAGCTGCTCGATCCGCTCACGTGCCTTGACCGGGAAGTGGTGGCGACATTGAGGACACACCCGTAGGTGCGCCGTCAGCTCGTCGTCGCGGTAGTGCGACCCGCAGCCCGGACAGGTGTTGGGATGCGGCCGGTCGGGCGGTGCGTCGGCCTCCGAGCGCTTGTGCTCGATCGACACATTGACGTTGGTCGTCTCGGACATCGTCGCAAGTGTAGACCTGCCTAGTACGCCGAATGGTTACACGCCGAGTGCTGCGGCGAGTCCTGCGAGGGTATCGGGGTTGCACTCCGGACGAAGCCCGGTGAAGCCGAGACCCGCTAGGGGAAGCCCTCCAGCGGCCACCTGGCGGAGGCTCTCTCGAGCCTCGGCGAGCGTCGGCCCTCCAGCGCAGGGCATGAAACAGTCGATTTCGCTCGGTGCGAGCACGTCGACATCGAACGCGACGTAGACCGCGTCCGCGCCGCCGAGTGCGCGAGTGATGTCATCGTCGATCCCTGTGGCAGCAAGGTAGCCCTCCTCCGCGGGATCGAGGTCGCGCGCGCCAACCAGTGCGACATCCTCGGGCCTGACGTCGCCAGCATCGATGACCATCCGCAAGGGCATTCCCCATGCGTTGCCCGACGGTGAGGTCTCCACGGTATTCAGATCACCGTGCGCGTCGAACCAGACGACCGCGAGCCGGCGGTGCCGCGCGGCAAGACCACGAATCGCACCGATGTGGGCGCAACAGCAACCGCCGAGGATCACGGGCCTTGCCGGCAACGCGGCCATCACAGCCGCCGTCTGGGCCTCGAGCGTCACCTGGTTGATCACGGCTGCCTCAGGCCAGGGAAGGGCAATCGTGGTCGCAGCCTCCGCCATTGCCTCGCCTCCGTCACCCCACGCTCCAGCGACACGAACAAGCCCCGCCGTAAACGTCCTCCCGCAGACGTGACATTCGTAGCCATCATCGAATGCCACCGCGGTGAGCGTCGAACATTCGGGACAGCGGGCCCGCAGGACGCTCACAGTGGCCGTTCCCACGTGTCGCTTTGATGGAGGACGCGCATCCCTGCGCGCTCGTAGAGCGCCACCGCACCGGTCGTGTTCTCGGCGTCGACTCCGAGACGCGCGCGAAGCAGTCCTCGCTGCCGAAAAGTCGCGAAGGTGTGCGTGAGCATCGCGCTCCCGAGACCACGGCCGCGAAACGCCGGAACCACTCCGAGCGTCGATACCCAGCCGCAGTCCGGGTCGCCGTACTCGGTGGGACGGCAGATGGCGAGACCGGCAGGCGTGCCCTCCACCTCCGCCACGAACCAGAGCAGGGGATCGGGCATTCCCATGTGGTGGAGCTCATGAAGCCACTCATGGTGGGGAATGGGGACGTACCCCCAGTGATCCGCAAAGGAGCGGTCATTGAGATCATGGAGCAGCTCCTCGTCGTGAGAGCCGCGTGCCGACCGCACCGCACATCCGTCCGGCCAGGCAGGCGCGAACGTTCGGTCGACGAGATCGATCCCCATCCGGTAGGACGCCCTGATGATCGCGTAGCCGCGGGCCTCCAACACGGCGCGGCGGGCGTCGTCGGTGGAGTCCGCGAAGGCCCGAACGACGGCGGCAGGGGCTGCGCGCGCCGCAGCGCGGCGCTCGAGCTCGGCGAGAACCTCGTCGGCAGCACCGCCGCGGGAATCGAGGAAGAACACACGCCCATCACGGGCCTGCTGCCCGATGTCCCCGTACCCGACGATCTCCCCCTCCTGGACGGCGATGACGACGTCGCGGGCGGTGTCCCACGGTGGCGGCTGCGTCCACCAACCGCGAACGGCATCGGCGTTGACAGCGGCAGAGCCGGTCAGGCGGATCGCTTCGGCGTTGATGACCGCTGCGACCCCGTCAGCGTCCGACTCGGTAGGGGCGCGCAGCTCCACGTGGGCTAGGACCGGGTCAGGCGCCGTGCCAGCGGCGGAAGACGAGACACGCGTTGTGCCCACCAAACCCGAAGGAGTTCGAAACCGCGATCTCGACCTGTTGATGGCGCGCCTCGTTCGGGATGTAGTCGAGGTCGCACTCGGGATCGCTGACTTCCTGGTTGATCGTCGGCGGCAGGATGCCACGGTCGAGTGCAAGGATGCTGAAGATCGCCTCAACTGCGCCCGCCGCGCCGAGACAGTGACCGGTGGCGCCTTTCGTCGACGACACCGGAATCCGATACGCGTTGTCCTCGCCGAACGCGACCTTGAGCACGCGGGTCTCGCCGGCATCGCCAGACGGAGTCGACGTTCCATGGGCGTTGATGTAACCGACATCCTCCGGAGCAACCCCCGCGTCCTCGAGGGCCATCCGAACGGCTCTCGCGGGATTCTCGCCGGTCGGGTCAGGATCGGACACGTGGTTTGCATCCGACGAGACGCCGTACCCCAGGAGCTCGGCGTAGATCTTTGCGCCGCGCTCCTGCGCACGGCCGAGCTCCTCGAGCACAACCACGGCGGCGGCCTCCCCCATGACGAAACCATCGCGCTCAGCGTCAAACGGTCGCGAGGCGCGCTTGGGGTCGTCGTTACGCCGAGAGACAGCGCGCATCGCGCCAAAACCTGCGATCGAGACCCGCGAAACGGGCGCCTCGGTTCCACCGCAAAACATGACGTCCGCACGGCCGAGCCGGATCGAGTCCATCCCGTCGCCGATCGCCATGTTCGACGCCGCGCACGCGGTGCAGGGAGCGAGAAGAGGGCCTCGCGTTCCAAGCTCCATCGAGACCCATCCGGCTGCGAGATTCGGGATGATCTGGACGATGGAAAAGGGGTTGACGCGATCTGGCCCCCGGGAGTTGAGCTGATCGACACAGGACTCGAACGACTTCAGCCCGCCGATCCCCGTCGCGATCGCCGCTCCCATCCGGTCGGGTGCGCTGCTGACGTCGATGCCTGAATCGGCCTCGGCCTGCCGAGCGGCGGCAAGGGCGAGGTGCGTGAACCTGTCCATCCGGCGCGCCGACCTGTGATCGACGTACAGGCCGATGTCGAGATCCTTCACCTCTGCCGCGAAGGTTGACGTGAACCCGGTGGGATCGAACTGCGAGTTTTTTCAAATAGACCGGGTTGGCGTATTTGCGGGCGCCGCTGGAGATTTGCAGCATCACCGGAGCTTTTTCCTCC
>JANNQQ010000147.1:0-14068 GCA_031400835.1 Actinomycetes bacterium
GGCAAGCAAGCGACTCCATCGTCACGCCGTCCGGACGGGGCTCGCGGCACAGCTACTCGATCCTACGGGGGACGCCGAGCTCAGCCTCGCCGCAGGTCTCATCCACAACATCGGCCTCAACGTGATTCTCTGCGTCGATCCCGAGCGCTTCCGCAGGCTCCTCGCGACGTCGAACTCCGGTGAACAGCTCCGGGAGATAGAGGAGGATCTCCTTGGGGTTACACATGCGGAGCTTGGCGGCCTGATCACCGAGCGGTGGCGTTACCCCTGCGCTCTGGTCATTGCGACCACCGACCATGACCAGCCCGAGCCCCATGGCCTGGCGGCGACGGTGCGAATCGCCGATCTGATCGGACGCGAGACGGGCGTGGGGGTCGAAGCGCCGGAGAGGATCCCCGACGATCTGTTCCGGCGACTCGTCATTGCCCCTGATGCGACGCGCAGTCGGCTTGGGGCTGTGTTCCTAGCCGATGTCCGATTGTCGCCCGACATAGCCAGCACGGACGATGGTGCTCCCGCGCGCAGTAGTTGCGCCGCGCTCGAACGGGCCCTCGGTACAGCCTGAGCCGTCAGCCCCGGCGACGAAAGGCCGGACCTGACCCAGACTCAGTCTCTACCCCTATCGGGGGACACACCTTGTCCCCGATCCGCCGTACCGTCTTGTGTGTGACCGTGCCGGTTCCCGCCGTCTCGTCCCGGCCGCTCCCCGTATCCGCCCGGGGTGACTTGTCGGGCGCCGGTGCGGCATCACCAGGCGCCACTGAGCGTCACACAGAAACCGCCAGGGCATGCCTACACGACGAAGTCGTCCCGGCCCTTACCGCGGCAATGCTTCGCCTGCACCTGCTCGTTGAGACCTCCGAGGAAGCGCGCCAGCTCGGGGCCGCAGCGATCGCGGAACTTGAACGTGCCGCCGCAGGCGTGCATCAGGTGATGACGGAGCTCGCGCGGCACTAACCGGTCAGACGTCAGCCGAGTGTGTCGACGCCGACTCGCGCGGCCGGATCGCCGGAGAGGATCTCGAGCGCATCACGCGCAGGAATCTCACGCACGATCAACCCCTCTGACGTCACGACCCGCAGGTGGATCTCACCGTCGTCGTGATCGTGCGCCACGCTAAAACGCAGCTCGCGCGAACCGAGCTCGGACATGATCCGTTGTGCCGTGTCGAGAGCCTCAAGTGCTTCGGCCGGAGGGGTCTCTGGGAACGAGAGGTCCGCGGCTCCTCCCGCATTCGAGAGACGTGCAGGCGCTGCAACCTTGCGGAGGGGCGCTGGCCGATCTGTGTGTCCGAGTGCGGGAATTCCGTCGATCATCTGCGATCCTTCCTTGGATCGGCTTGGTGCTGACGTTTGGAGTGATCGACCGCTCCATGAGGCTTCTTTAGAGCGCGTTTCAGAATGACGGTTCGTCGGCGGGGCGAGGTGCGCGAGTGCGATGCGAGGACGCAGGGAGCCGCAGATATGGGACATATCTGGGCGACCGAGGACGAAGCAGCGTGCCGGGCAGCTCGATCCGGCGGCACAAGGCTTCATTCTGAAACGTGCTCTTAGGCACCGGAGCCTTGAAGCTCATCTCTGTCGCGCCTGCCCGACGACGTACACCTCCACGGCGGGCGCGACGGTCTACCGTTGTTGGGACACGGAGCGTCCGGGGGCGCACCTGAGCCACCTTTCGGAGGCTCAGATGCCCGTTCGTCCCGGTATGTTTCCCCGCTGGTCAGGCGGGGTCCCCGCTACTGGCGGGGTAGGCCCAACACGCCCTGCGGAGCAGTGTTGGCCCGAGCGAGCATCGAGATGCCCGCCTGTTGCAGGATCTGGAACTTCGTGAAGGTGGCCATCTCTGAGGCCATGTTCACTCCCGGATCCGGCTCTTGAAGGGCTTGAGGTTGTCCGTTCTCGGGCGTCGTCCCATGCGAGACGCTCCACCGACCTCGCTGGCTTCCGCTGAGGTGCCGGGAAGCTGACGGTACGCGGTGAACTGTTCGGCGTGATGCGGGAAACGCAGAGGGATAGTTCTCCTCCTTGAGAACTCGACTCGGCTCCGAAGACCACATCCTGTGGTCTGCTTCCGTCCATCGGGACGGTCACTGACGAAGGTAGTCGGCGCTCCTCTCGACGAGTTGAGCCGGATGCGCACCTCGAACGAGGGTTTCGTGGCGCCGGACATCCGCGGACGAGCACGGCTGGTACGGACCGCGCTTTCGTTGCAGTCGCCGCGGCCAGCGGGCCAACCTCCGCCTCGCTCTACCGTGGTCGATCAGGCGATGAGCGAGCGCCGCAGGGCGATCGCGACCGCCTCGGTGCGGTTACTCGCCCCAAGCTTCGTGATCGACCGCCGCACGTGGGTGCGAACGGTGTCGGAGGCGATGAAGAGCTGCTTGCCGATCTCCTCGTTCTTCATTCCCTCGCTCAGCAGGCGCAGCACCTCGCGCTCGCGCGGCGAGAGCGACGGAGTCTTGTCGGCAGTGATGCCTAGGAGAAGCGGCGTCAGCCGAGGATCAATCCAACTCGCTCCCTCCTCTGCCCGCCTGATCGCTTCGATCAACCCTTCGGGCGGCGTCTCCTTGAGGACGTAGCCGAGCACGCCCGCATCGAGAGCCGCCTGGAGCAGCGCCCGGTCGCCAAACGCGGTGTAGAGAACGAATCGTGTCCGCACCTTTGCTGCGCGACGCATGACTTCGACCCCGGGGAGGTCGGGCATGAGCCCGTCGAGCACCGCAACCTCTGGCTCGTGCGCAAGGATCTGCTCAAGCGCCGCGACACCGCCGATGCAGGGCAGGACGTCGTAACCGGCAGCGCGCAGCGTGTCGGTAACCGCCTGGACGACAGCGGGATGGTCATCAGCGACGAGACATGTGGCCACGTTCCAAGGTCTACGCCGCCAACGCGCGTGGTCCTGCAGAATGCGCTCACTTGCACGAATGAAGTATCATTGCTACAACTTTTGAAGCATTGACCTCACGAGCGGGTGAGGGCACCGCCCGGAGTCGTCCCTGTCCTGGGTCGCGCGTCGGGTCAACCGACCGAAGGGAACGCGTGGGCACACCCCCGACCGGCAGCCGCATGCTCGCAGAGCCACCGCCGCTCGAGCTCGTGCTCAAGCGAAACAGCATGGAGCGGCTGAAGCGTGAGAAGAGCCCGCTCGTGATGCTCGACGAGCTCCCGACGCTGATCGCCACTGGATACGCGGACATCGCCGAGGAGGACATCGTCCGACTCAAGTGGTGGGGGCTTTACCACGACAAGCCCAAGATCGGGACCTTCATGCTGCGGATCAAGCTGCCTGCCGGGCGGCTGACCCCTGAACAGATGCGGGTCATCGGCGAGCTTTCGCTCGAGCACGGTCGCGATGCAGGTGAGCTTTCGACCCGCCAAACCGTACAGCTCCACTACCTCGAGCTCGCCTCGCTGCCAGACGTTTTTGCACGGATCGAAGCGGCTGGGCTGACGACCGCGGGCGCGTGCGGAGACGCAGTCCGCAACACCACCGGATGCCCGATGCACGGGCTCGCGCATGACGAGCTTTTCGATGTGACCCCCGTGCTTGATGAGATCGCTGCCTTCTTCTACGGGAATCCCGACTACACGGACCTGCCGCGTAAGCACAAGATCTCGATCTCGGCCTGCGCCACCCGGTGCAACGCGCCCGAGATCAACTGCATCTCACTCGTCGGCGTCATCCGGGATGGCGAGCCTGGCTTCGCGGTCATGGTCGGCGGTGGGCTCTCCTCTGTCCCTCGCGTGGCCCGCAATCTGGGTGTCTTCATCCGCGTCGACGAAGCGATGCCCGTCCTGCGCGCGATCCTCGATGCGTGGAGGGATGACCTGCGCTACCGCATCTCGCGCGTCAAGGCACGGCTGAAGTTCATGGTCGACGACTATGGCCCGGAGGGCATCCGCGCCGAGGTCGAGCAACGGCTCGGCTACGCCCTACCCGACTACACGCTGGAGACGCTTGACGTCGAGCCGTCCAGCCATCTCGGCGTCGACCCCGAGCACACGCAAGGACTCGTCTCCATCGGAGTTCCCGTGCACCTCGGTCTCCTCTCGGGAACGCAGATGGTGGGTCTCGGCGAGCTCGCCGGCCAACATGGACGCGACCTGCGTCTGACGCGCCAGCAGAACTTCGTCGTGACAGGAGTTCTTGAGGCCGACGTTGACACGGTCAGTCAGAAGCTCGCTGCGCTTGGGTTGCCGCTCGACGTCAACACCATCCGCGGCCTTGCGATCGGCTGCACCGGCGAGCCGCACTGCAACTTCGCCGTGACCGAGACGAAGACGCGGCTCGGCGGTCTCATCGAAGGGCTCGAGGAGCGATTCGGGAACGATGTCGAAGGGCTGCGACTGCACCTCGACGGCTGCCCCCACGCGTGTGGTCAGCACTGGGTCGGCGACATCGGCTTCCAGGGAACGACCGCGCGCGATCCGGAGGGTAAGCGCCATCAGGCCTACGACGTCCTCCTCCGCGGCGCGCTCGGGCCGCGCGCCGCTATCGGCCGGCCGATTTTCAAGCGCGTCCTCTCGACCGAGCTCGACGCAACCGTGCACGGGCTCGTCGGCGGTTGGCTTGCGGAGCGCAGACCGAACGAGAGCTTCCGCGAGCTCTGCGACCGACTTTCGGATGAGGAACTTGGTGTCCTGGCGGGCCGCGCACCCGCGCCGACCAAGCAGAGCGTCGCATGACAAGCCACATGGACGAACGGGAGGGATGACATGAGCACGATCGAAGAGCTCGACGATCTCGAGGCCGGCGAGCTCTCGATTGACTTCGAAGGGCGCGAGCCGTGGGAGCTACTCGAGTGGGCGCTCGAGCGTTTCGGCAACCGACTCGCTATCTCAACTGCGTTCCAGGAAGGCGATGTTGCACTGATCGACATGGCCTACAAGCTCGATCCGAACGTGCGCGTGTTCTCGATCGACACCGGACGTCTCCCGCAGGAGACATTCGACCTGATTGAGGAGCTGCGGGAGCGCTATCCCGGACTTCAGCTCGAGCTGCTCTCGCCCGACGCCCCCCAGGTTCAGCGGCTCGTCGATCGACACGGCCCGAACCTCTTCCGTACCTCGATCGAAGGACGACTGCTGTGCTGCAACGTCCGCAAGGTGCAGCCACTGACGCGTGCGCTCGCCGGTCTCGACGCGTGGGTGACAGGCCTCCGCCGCGACCAATGGGCCTCGCGCTCCGACATCCGCAAGATCGAGATCGATCACGACCACGGCGCGATCGTGAAGCTCAATCCACTCGCCGAGTGGACGGAGGACGAGGTCTGGGAGTACCTCCGCGAGAACGAGGTCCCCACCCACGCGCTCTACGAGCAGGGATACACCTCGATCGGCTGCGCTCCGTGCACACGACCTGTCGCGGAGGGCGAGCCGGTTCGCGCGGGACGTTGGTGGTGGGAGACCGGGGCGCCCAAGGAGTGCGGCATGCACTGCTCGATCGAGACGGGCGGCTTCGAGCACGAGCTCCACGCGATCCTTGGTGATGAGGCACACGTATGAGTGATTCGGTGCGGGTTTCAGGCGACGAGGCCGAGGTCGTGCTCGCCGAGCTTGTCACCGTCGAGCAGGCGGCGACCCTTCCGAAGCGCCGCGAGGCATTCGCCGCTCTCCGAACGGCGGTCGAGGATGGACAGCTTGACCCCGATCACGTCGAGACGCTCGAACCGATGCTCGAGCTCGCACTTCAGACGGGCAGGATCCGAGCGCTCCACGGTCCGGGAGGAGAGCAAGCCGCTCTGCGTCTGTACCGCCGCCTCCCTTCAGGAACCGAGCTCCGGAGGACTGCGGTTGAGGTGACCGAGGCTCTCGCCGCACTTCAAGGGCGCGAGCTCGAGACAGTGTCGATCGACGCGGTCGGGCCGGCCGCGTACTCCGTGTCACTGAGCGCCGGTGGGCTCGCGTTGACGATTCGCCTCGATCGACAAGGCGCTCGCGTCGCGAGCGTGGCCGCGTGACGGCGGCAGTCGCCACACGCACCACCGAGCCGTTCGCCTTCATGGCGTGCATTGAGCTCGGAGGTCGAAGCGTGCTCGTCGTCGGCGGCGGGCCGATCGCTCTTGAGAAGACGCTGTCGTTGCGTGCTGTCGGTGCCGACGTGACCGTGGTCTCACGCACTTTCGTCCCGGGGTTGCTCGACCTCGACATCGAGCGGATCGAGCGCGACTTCGACGTCGACGATCTCGATCACAGATGGCTCGTCGTCGTCGCGACCGACGACATCTCACTTCAGGGCGAGATCGCCGAGGAAGCCGAACGTCGGCGGCTCTTCTGCAACGTCGTCGACGAGCCAGAGCGCTGCTCGTTGATCCTCCCAGCCGTGCATCGCGAAGGCCCCATCACGATCGCCGTCTCGACCGCCGGAGCCTCGCCTGCGCTTGCCAAGCGCCTACGCGACGACTTCGCGGCGCAGGTGAGCCCGCGACACGCCGACGTGGCGCGCCAGCTTCGCAGTCTCCGCCCTTGGGCCAAGCGAAGCCTGCCTACCTATGACGAGCGCAAGGAGTACTTCGAGGGGCTCGTCAACAAGGCGTTCTCGTGACGGTCCACCTCGTTGGGGCTGGCCCGGGCGACCCCGAGCTCGTGACGGTCCGCGCGCTTGCCCGGATTCGTGCGTGCGACGTCCTGGTCTACGACACACTGGTCGATTCCCGGCTCATCGCTGAGGCGCCGTCGAAAGCCCTTCTCGTCAGCCGCCACGGCCGCGACCAGGACGACGTCAACGACCTGCTCGTCCGTTACGGCGCTCTCGGGCTCGATGTGGTGCGACTCAAAGGCGGCGATCCGTTTGTGTTCGGACGGGGCGGAGAGGAGGCGCTCGCGCTACGGGAGGCGGGGGTCGAGGTCGAGATCGTTCCGGGGCTGTCGTCGGTGGCCGCCGTTCCGGGAGCCGCCGGCATTCCCGTCACCCATCGTGGTCGGGCCGACCGAGTGACCTTTGCGACCGCACGCGACGAGGACGGTGCCGAGCCAGACTACGACGCGCTCGTCGCGGCAGGCGGCACGCTCGTCCTCTTCATGGGCCTTGCGCGAGCTGAGCGGATCGCCGAAGGGCTGATCGGTGCGGGGCTCGACCCATCGACCCCGGCGGCGATCATCTCGCGCGGCACGCTGCCCGACCAGCGGACGGCTATCGGACGGGTAGACGAGCTTGGGGTGCTGGCGGAAGGGATGCCAACTCCGGCGCTGATCGTGGTTGGCGACGTGGTCGACCTCGCCGAGGGGATCACCGGTGTGAGGCAAACAGTGATGCTTGGCGCTTCTTCTCGATAGGCCTCGACGTGACGCCAGCATCTCACGCGATGTCATTCTGAAGCGTTACAGACGGTATGCCACCAAACGGACTTCGACTGTATGACTACGCCGCCTCTGGCAATTGCTACAAGGTGCGCCTCCTGTTGGCGCAGCTCGAGCAACCCTACGAGCGAGTGCCGATCGACATCTTCGCCGGCGCAACGCTCGCCGACGAGTACGCCCTCATCAATCAGTTCCGCTCGACTCCAGTCCTTGAGATCGAGGCTGGGCGATATCTCCTCGAGTCAAACGCCATTCTCTTCTTCCTCGCCAGCGGGACGCCGTTCCTTCCCTCCGACGCGATCGAGCAGGCCGAGGTGGTCCGTTGGCTTATCTACGAGCAGACCGACCTCATCCCTTCGATAGCCGGGCTTCGATTCCGACTCCTGACGGGACGTTTCACCGCCGAGCACCACGACGCCGTCAAAAGAAGGAAGAACGGCGAGGATGCCCTCGACAAGGTGGAAGCTCACCTCAGCAGCCGCGCGTTCCTCGTCGCCGAGCGGTACACCATTGCCGACATCGCTGTCTACGGGTATCTGCACGTTGCAGCCGATGCTGGCTACGACCTCGACCGCTGGCCGTCCCTCCGCGAGTGGCTTCGAACCGTCGCCGCACAGCCCCGACATGTCAACGATCTGCTCCCCTATCCGGCCAACGCGCGACCCGGAGCAGGGCGTTCGATCTACGAGGAATGATCCACGATCTCAGGCCGGCTGCGGCACAGCGGTGACGCAGCGTGCCAACGCCGTCACAACCAGCTTGTCGAACTGTGAGCCAGCGCAGCGCGAGAGCTCTGCGAGGGCGCTCTCGCTAGACATTGCCGCTTTGTACGGACGGTCGCGGGTCATGGCATCGAACGCATCGCAGGCACAGATGATGCGGGCCGCGAGCGGAATCGCTTCGCCCTCGAGGCCGTCGGGGTAGCCAGCGCCATCCCACCGCTCGTGGGTCGAACGGACGATCTCGCCGATCCGTCGCAGGAGCGGAGACACGGCAAGGATCCGCTCGCCGACGAGCGTGTGCCGTCGGACAAAGCTCCATTCGTCCGGATCGAGCGAGCCGGGCTTGTGGAGGATCGCATCGGGGATCGCAAGCTTCCCGATGTCATGGAGCTGAGCTGCCCGGTGAAGTTCGTCTAGGTCGTGTCCTTCGAGACCGATCGCCAAACCAACCTCGCGTGCAAGCGTGGCGACTCCCACCGTATGAACGTGCAGGCCCGGCTCGCGTTCGAGAAGCACCTGGAGCAGAAGCTCATGCGGACGGTCGCGGCGCGAGCTCTTCGCGTGCTTCTGGGCGTAGAGCCTCTCGTCCGCAAGGCGAAGCGCGCCGACGGGGTCGCTGGCCTCCTCGGGAAGATGAACCGCGCCGAACGAGCACCCCACCTCGAAGCCAACCCCATGCTCGGTGAGAGCCATTGCGGCTTCGTTGAGGAAGGTCTCGACATCGACCCCCGACACCGCCCGCAGCAGGCAGAACTCGTCACCCCCAAGGCGATAGCCGCGTACATCATCGTCGCCGACCTGAGACAGCTTCGCCCCGAGCCGTGCGAGAAGTTGATCGCCCGCCGGGTGACCGAAGGCATCGTTGTATCCCTTGAACCCGTCGAGGTCGAAGATGACGAGCACCCACGGCTGTTCGAGCGTCGCCTCCTCCGCCACGCGCTCAAGATCGGCGACAAGTCGACGGCGATTTCCGAGGTTCGTCACGGGGTCGGTGACCGAGTCGTGGAGCGCGACGGTAAGGAGGTTGCGGTTCTCGCGAAAGGTCAGCCCTAACCGCGCGACCACTCCAGCAAGCGCCACGATGCCAAGGAGAACGGCGAACAGGTTGAAGTGGTGGAAATGATCGAGTGCAAGAACACCGACGGCCACCGCCGAGCAGATAGCGGGTGCAGCAAGAAGCGCGCGCCCCGCGCCTTCGATCGGTCGGAGCGCACGGCGGTCGTACCACCCGGCGGCAGCAAGGAGGAAGAGGGCGAGAGGCCACGTCAGGTCGAGCAGCGTGCTCTCGACATAGGCGCCGCGAGCGGTCTGGAAGAGGTACACGCTGTCGCCCAAGGCAAACACGCCCAGGGCCGCTGCGACGAGCAGCCAGGCGCGTCCCGGACGCCACGCTGTCAGCGAGAACGCGCCGACGATCAACGCAAGCAAGAAGACATCACCAAGTGGGTAGGCGAGGTTCGTGACGACCGTCGAGAGCGCTCCTTCCGTGGTATCGAGAACGGCATCGACAAGCACGGCGCTCGCCAGCGCACCGGCGGCGAGCGCAAGTGCGGCCCCGTCGATCCAGAGACCAGCTCCGACCCCTCGAACACGGGCGCGGAAGAGCAGCGCAATTCCGACATACACCGGGGGAAAGAACCCGAGGTAGAGGAGATCTGCCCAGGACGGATACGGCGGGCTCTCCATTCCTGAGTAGAGCCCGAGCCAGAGCAGCTCACCCGCAACGTAGGAGGAGATCGCGACTGCGATCGCTGCCCACGCAAGTCGGTTGCGTCCGGTGAGCGCGCGTCCGACGACGAGCGCGACCGCGATGAGCTCGATCCCGTAGTAGACGACGTGGTCGAAGAACCACGAGACATTCCCGGAATCAGGAAGCACGAGGTGCAGAGCAAGCCCAACGATCGCCAACGCACCGACGATCTGGAGCGCTGCCACCGCACGTGGCAGAGAACGGGTCATTAGAGGCTTTATCGGCGTCAGGCGGCCCGGTCTTGAGAACCGGCGATCAACGCGTGGCCTCGCGGCCTACGCCCTGGGTGCGACTGCGCCGCCGCGACGTTCGATCATCTCGACGAACGCCTCCACGAGCTTCGGATCGAACTGCGTACCCGCGCGCTTGCGGAGCTCCTCCAGCGCTTCCTCGGTCGCCATCGCTCCGCGATATGGGCGATCCATGGTCATCGCGTCGTACGCATCGCAGACGGCGAAGATGCGGGCCGCGAGCGGAATGCCCTGGCCGCTAAGCCCCCACGGGTACCCATTGCCGTCGTAGTGCTCGTGGTGGTATGAGATCACGTCCAGCACCACTTCGGCCATCGACGGAATCGCGTGGACGAGGCTCTCTCCCAGGGTCGGATGGAGCTGAATCTGCTCGCGCTCCCGATCGGTCAGGGCCTCATTCTTGAGGAGAATCCGCTCAGGGATCCCAATCTTGCCGATGTCGTGCAGGAGGAAGCCGTACCGCAATCCCGGCTCGCGCGCCAGCTGTGGGTCGACGGCCTCGGTCAGCGCAATGGCGAGCTCGGTGACGCGTGCCGTGTGACTCCCTGATTCGTCGTCGCGCAGCTCAAGCGCCGCGGCGAGCGCTTCCAATGTCTCGTCGTATGCGTGCTGCAGATCCGCGAGCGCGCGCTCGACCTCCTCAAGGCGCTGCCCACCGCGCAGCGCATCTCTGACCCGCACGAGCAGAGACGCCTTCGAGGCCTTCTGCCCATCCGCGGCATCCGACCGCACGGGCGCTCGGGGTGGAATCCTGACCCCGAGGTCGATCAGCGGCCGCGCCGGCTCGACGATGTCGAGTCCCGGCGCGAACCTGTCCTGTAGTCGGACGTCCGGGTCCTCTCGAGGAGCGTCCGGAGAACGCGGCGTCCCGAGGTTGTGGGTCGAAGTCATGCGCCGCGCTTCGGCGACGTAAGCGGGCTCGTTGCCCGTGGGGAGGCCATATCTCGGTTATCGGCAGCGGATTGCGGATCTCCTTGCGACCGCAGACACCCGTACCCCGTCCGGGGGACAGCTCCGGTGCGGCGGGCTTGCGGGCAGGGCGGGCGGCTACGACGGGCGGGCGACCACGACCGGCAGGCGACCACGGCGGGCAGACAACCACGACGGGCAGACTGAAGTCTGGCCTTTGGTACTGGGGCCTTGTGGGAGTGAGTGGTCTCAGTTCAAACCGCTCGTTCACCGACCTTCTCGATTATCTCACGGCTGCTCCGGCCGACCAAGACCTGGATCCATCCGGATTGCAGCCTGCAGGCTGGTCGGACGGCCGACGCGCGTTCGGCACTGTCAGCAAAGCGATCATCGCGGTTCTTACGGGGACCGACACCGAGATGCCAGTGAAAGCGATCCACGCCGAGGTGGAACGGCTACTGAACGGACAGGTTTCCCATCACTCCGTCTCCGACTACCTGCGGACGCGCTCGAAAGGATCGAAACCCATCTTCGAACGCACCCGGTACGGGCACTACCAACTCTTGCCCCCGAGCTGACGGCCACGGAGTCGAATCCGGTGCGTCGATCACACCCACCCACAAAGTTCCTGACAGTCCCCGCCGTGAGCAGCTGATCCGCAGCATTGAACGTGGAGGTGACGGTCCCGGTGGTACGGGTCTCTGTAAGCCGGTTGCCGACCGGATCGTACGTCCAGCTGATCTTCGGATGAGCCTGCCCACCACGTCCACTATCCGGCTCTGACCCGGGGCTACATGAGCTCGTATGGGTCACCTTCCCACGTTCCTTCCTCGATCACTTCCGGCAAGACCGGTTGCAAGTAGTCCCGAAGGGGCTGGATGTCCTCGCGAGAGACCGAGTTCATATCGTGGGTCACCTGAATGTACACCAGTTCGCGCTTCGGATCCAGAACCTCGGTGAGCGCTGCCGGAACATCTGCCAAGACCCTTTCCATACCGCCGAGTCGGTCGACGTGGCCACGGCTGAGAAAGTTGCCCCAGTAGTACCCTCTGGCCCGCG
The DNA here is from genome assembly GCA_031400835.1 of Actinomycetes bacterium. GTDB lineage: Bacteria > Actinomycetota > Thermoleophilia > Gaiellales > Gaiellaceae > Gaiella. Next base: position 11,990 of record JANNQQ010000147.1, read on the forward strand.
TCTGCAACGACAGTGCAACATCAAGAGGGGAAATTGCGTACCTCTCTTCGAAAGGCGACTGAAATCCCCCGGCCCGGTCAACCGTGACGTACCCCGTACCCGCCCTTGAGACAAGAGCCGCCTCCTTTGCTAGGCCAACGACGAGCCGCTGGTGCGCGAGGTCGATGCGATCACCGAACAACGGCTTGCCGATGGCGAACAACAGTCGGTTGCATCGCCACAGATCGTCGTCAACCAGATCGATCTCGAGGCGCGCCGGGGCCAGACCGTGGTCGGGAACTCCCTCGGCATCAAGCTGCGTGTGTGTCATGCAGAGACGCAGGAGTCGGTTGTCCCGGAGCGCCGCCATGAGTTCCTCCTCTAGCGGTTCCGAAAACGGCTCGGCGCAGTCGATCGACCCGTCACGCGAATCGGCGTAGACAGACACGTCCCAACCACGAACTTCGGCTGAGCCCACGAGCGGGGCGATCAGCAGGTCACGAACACGAACCCACCAAGCCGCCAGCTCTGCTCCTCCGTTCGAAAGATCTGCACTTGAATCGACATCGACGACAACCCCGACACGGCCTGGCTCACGAGGAGCCGAATTCGTGCGGTCGCTCACAATGCGAATGCCGCCGAAACCCTGTAAACGACCGATCCTCCGACGAAGAACTCTGGGACGAGGATTGCGGTCGCGACCACCCCGACGGCGAGCGTTCCCCCCATGAGACCTCGCTCCCAATCGATAGTGAATCGAGGTAGCCGTTCTCTCACGGGGACTGGAATGATGGCCGGCGGGTTGCCTCTGGGCAGCTCGTTGACGCTATAGAGTTCGAGACCCTGGGTACCGTTCAAGACGCTTCCCGAGCGGGCGTTTATGAACTCGCTCAAACCAACAGGAAGGCCAAAGCGAGGCGGGAGCGGATCTCCAGCGCGCGACCCGGGCAAGCCTGATAGGTAGCGACCCATTTGGGTCATGCCTGCCCTGATCCCCGTCGGTGAGTTCGGCTTGACCTCCCAGATGAGCGTGCTTGACCCACCCGTCAGGAGAATATCGGGCCGGCCGTTCCCGCCCTTGGGGCCCGCGCCGGGAATTGAGTTCTGAAAGTCGACCGTTGGCTGGCGACCGTACCTCTTGTAGACCTCGTAGACGGTTGCGAGAAGCGCCATATTGTGTCGAGCTGTGTGCGTCCCAAAGGGGTTGGTCTTGTTCCCGCTGTCACGAGGGGCCGCACCCATCGGCGCCACAGCTACTCGCGATGTCGCACCAGATACAGCGCCGACGCTCGCCCACGAAGCAAAGATCGCGCCCATTCCACTCGGATCGACCAGAACCGTCGGTCGAAGGTTCGCGTAGGCGTACGACGAGATTGCCCCAGCCGCAGCTGCCTGCTCAAGCGGATCGAGCTTCCCGAACCTGCCGCTAACAGGGTCGTACTGTCTCGCCCTTAAGTGGTAGAGCCCGGTCGGATCCAGATACTCCCCGGTGAACTGCAAGAAGTTTGCTGGGGTTGTTCCGGTTGGGGTGCGGATGGTGCCGAAGGGCTCGTAGCTCCAGGAGCGCTGCGCGCCTCCTGTGTTGGAGAGCAAGCCGGCGACGGAGCCAAGCGCGTCATAGGCGTAGTAGGAGGCGGTGCCGTTCGCCTGGCGGAGCCTTTGCAGCCCGTACGTGTAGCGACGCTGCACGACGTTGCTGCCGTTTCGCTCGACCGCGACCTGCGGCAAGCCACCGTTCACATCCCAGAGGAAGTTCGTTTTCGCCGATGCGGCTGTTCCCGTCGAGGCCTGCAATCTAACCCCATCACCGTCATACGTGTAGACGGTCGTGGTTGAACCGCTCACGGTGGTTTTCAACCTGTTCGCGAGGTCGTACGCAAACGTCCGACTACCCACGGTGAGTTGGTTTCCGTTCGAGTCATATGTGTAGCCCGTCGCCCCCGCGGACAGCAGCTGATCAGCCGCATTGAAGGTCGATGTGGTGGTGCCGGTGGTGCGGGTTTCGGTGAGCCGGTTGCCGACCAGGTCATGTGTCCAGGTGATCTTGGGGTCGGTGCCACCGGGGCAGGCGGCTTGGAAACAGACGCTTGTGATCCGGTC
>JANNQQ010000148.1:0-10275 GCA_031400835.1 Actinomycetes bacterium
TAGAGCGCGTTTCAGAATGACGGTTCGTCGGCGGGGCGAGATGCGCGAGTGCGATGCGAGGACGCAGGGAGCCGCAGATATGGGACATATCTGGGCGACCGAGGACGAAGCAGCGTGCCGCGCAGCTCGATCCGGCGGCACAAGGCTTCATTCTGAAACGCGCTCTAAGCCTCCGGGAGCTACTCGCGGCGCAGCAGTGGCCGCGTGAGACACGTCGGTCCGCCGTCGCCCTTGCGCGAGATCTCATCGCCGCGATATGTCACGACATCGACGCCAGCGCGTTCCATCCGCCGCCGCGTCTCGTCGTTGCCCTCAAGCGCGAGCGCGCGCCTCGGACCGAGCGCAAGGACGTTCGTTCCCTGAGACTCGAACTCATGATCTGGAACCTCGACGACCGCGATGCCACGCTCGGCGAGAAGCCACATCAGGCGCGTCGGAGCAATCCGCGGGTAGACCACGGCCAGATCGCGATCAAGCGGTGAGATGAAGCTCATGAGATGCATGACCTCTGCTTCGCCGTTCCAGTGCGGGAGGTCGAAGGCGATCACCTCAACCCCGGGAAACGCTGCCCTGAGGGGGTCAAGCGCGGCGGGGTTCGTCCGGTAGCCGATTCCCACGAGCAACGTCCGGGCATCAAGCCACACGGTGTCGCCGCCCTCCACGGTGGCCGGGAGGTCAACCCGCCCGACCACGGGCACACCTGCGTTCTCGAACATTGCGACGGTCTCCTGCGGCTCGCGGCGTCGGCCTTCCTTACCCGGCGAGAGCAACACCGCCCCCTCCGATCCGACGAGCGTCGGGTCGTACGTGTAGATCGCATCCGGATTGCCGCGATCGTGCTCGGAGACGATGACCTCGGCGCCTGCGTCCTCGAGCAGGACGCAGAAGGCTTCGTGCTCGGCCTGCGCCGCCGGGAAGTCCGGTATCGCCCGCCAGCCATAGGACTCCCATGCAGCGGCGTCTTGAGGCAACGGCCGGCGCACGAGCACCCGCTCGAGGGAGCCCCACATCGATGCGCTGCCGTAGCCGGTCATTGCGAGCGAGGCTACACGTGGACGCGGGAGGTGCGGTGCGCAATGATCCAACTCGATGGCGCTATTCAACGAGGGTTCGCGCCAATGGCAGGATCGCTTTGACACGCGTCGGCTCGCCGACCGAATCGACGAACGGCTCGTCACCGACAGGATCGACGACAGCGATCGGGCCTTCATCGAGCAACGCGACATGCTCTTTCTGTCGACCGCAGACGCGCAGGGTCAGCCGCAGTGCTCGTACAAGGGTGGTGACCCAGGGTTCGTTCGCGTGCTCGACGCACGCACGATCGCCTTCCCGAGCTACGACGGCAACGGGATGTTCCTCTCACTCGGCAACGTGGCGGTCAACCCGCACGTCGGGCTCTTGCTGATCGACTTCGATGGTCGCCGCCGCCTTCGTCTCAACGGCATTGCGAGCGTGTCGGTCGAGGACGAGCTGCTGTCGTCGTACCCCGGCGCACAGGCTGTCATTCGGGTCGAGGTCACCGAGGTCTTCCCCAACTGCCCCCGATACATCCACCGGCTCGTCCATGCCGAAGCCTCGCCGTTCGTCCCGCGTGAAGGGTGCGAGACGCCGACGCCCGAGTGGAAGCGCCGTTCGTGGTCGCATGACGTGCTCGCCGCTGACGACCCCGCGCGCGACGCCGCTCTGCTCGATGTAGACGACTGACAGACGGGACATTGACGTTTATCGATGTTTGTGCTTCAATACATCGACATCCATCGATGAATTGAGGACGCGATGAACATCCATAGGCGCAAGAAGCTCGCTCCGAAGCAGTCGGCCACACAGCTCTGCGACGCGGCTTGCAGGTACGCGGTGGTCCGAGACCAGCACCTTCTGCGAAGCGCGAGGCTGGGGCCGTCACGATGAGCGACTGCTGTCGTCCGCTCGATACACCCGAGCTCACGGACGCCGAGGCATCGTTGACCGCCGCGCTCTTCAAGGCACTCGCCGACCCCGCGCGCGTGAAGCTCGTCAACCTGCTCGCTCGGGCCGACGGAGCTGCGTGCGTGTGCGAGCTCACCGCACCACTGGGACTCTCGCAGCCAACGGTGTCGCACCACCTGAAGAAGCTCACCGATGCCGGGCTCCTCTCACGGGAGCAGCGGGGCGTCTGGGCGTACTACACCCTTGACACGGAGGCGCTCGCGCGACTCGCCGGGCTCCTCGAACCGACGGAGGTATTGGCATGAGCGCAAGCTCACTGGTTGACGAGATCCGCGCGTCGTACGCGCAGGCGGCACTTGCCGTCGAACGCGGCGAGGCGGGCGGCTGTGGCAGCGGCGGCTGCTGTGGCGACGAAGGCAGTGGTTGCGGAGAGCCCACGGTGCAATTCGGCAGCGGCCTCTACGACGCGACTCAGCTTGGCGAGCTCCCTGATGCGGCGGCGCTTGCAAGCCTTGGCTGTGGCAATCCCATCGCGGTCGCCGATTTGCGCGAGGGTGAGACAGTTCTCGATCTCGGCTCGGGCGGTGGGATCGACGTCATCCTCTCGGCGCGTCGCGTTGGCTCGGAAGGGATCGCGTACGGCCTCGACATGACCGAAGAGATGCTCGCGCTGGCGCGCAGGAACGCGGCCGACGCGGGAGTTCGCAATGCGCATTTCCTGCGTGGCCGCATCGAGGAGATCCCCCTCCCAGGAGAGAGCGTCGACGTTGTGATCTCGAATTGCGTCATCAACCTCTCGGTCGACAAGGCTGCCGTGCTCGTCGAGATCGAGCGCGTCCTCAAGCCAGGCGGACGAGTAGGGGTCAGCGACATCGTGGCGGAAGACAGGCTCAGCGCCACGGAAAGGGCGAAGCGCGGAGGCTGGGTCGGCTGTATCGCCGGCGCGCTTTCAGTATCCGAGTACCGCGAGGGGCTCGAAGCGGTCGGCTTCGAAAATATCCAGATCGAGCTGACGCATTCAGTCGCCGACGGAATGCACAGCGCAATCGTGCGCGCGACGAAGCCGGTTGGGTCGGCGAGAAAGCTGCCACTGCTTGAGAGCACCGGAGCTGGCTGCTGTTAGTCGCCTAGGCGAGCCGCGCGAGGAGCCACCCCGCCGCGTCGTGCCAGGTCGGGTGTTCGACATCGACGACATCGAAGTGGTCGCCGCCGGTGAAGATGATCTCATCGACCTCGTCTCCGACCTCCCTGGCAACGCGCGCGAACTCCGCGCTCTGGCTGAGCGGCACGATCTCGTCGGAGCCGCCGTGGACGAGGAGCTCCGGCACCCCGAGGGGAAGGAGCGCAGCTGGCGAGGCAATCGCATAACGCTCCGGCACCGAGTCGACTCCTCCACCGAGAAGCGCTTCACACGCGCCCGCGCCGAGCCCCGCCTCGGCGCCACGCCGAAGGTCGGCAACGCCGGCCTGCGACACCGCCGCAATCGGAACGACGCGAGGCAACCCGCCGGGAGCGCTTGCGGGTAGCCGATGTCGCCCAGCGAGCCACAGCGCAAGGTGACCACCTGCCGAGTGACCGCACGTCGCGACGCGGCTCGCATCGATCTGGTCGACCGTCGCGAGAAAGTCAATCGCCGCGGCAACGTCCTCGAAGGTGCCGGGCCAACCACCACCGTCCTGACCGACGCGGCGGTACTCGATGTTCCATGCCGCTAGACCGCGGCGCGCGAGATCGACGGCAAGCGGCGTCATGAGCGTGCGGTCCCAGCCGACCCGCCAGAACCCACCGTGGATGAGTACGACGCAGGGCCATGGGCCACCCACAGGCGAAGGGACATGGAGATTCGCGACCTGGTCGGGATGACCGCCGTAGGCGATTGCGGGTGCTTGCGGGAGACGCGGGCGCGTGTACCGATCAGTCACAGGCACCTGGCCTCTGCGATCCTCACGCGAGGAGGTGGTGCCGGGCACGGAGGGCGCCAAGGAGCGTGTCGATATCGTCGTCCGTGTTGTAGAGGTGGGTGGAGATGCGGAGGTTGTCGTCACGGGACGAGATGACGATCTGCTCCTCTGCGAGCTCACCCACCAGCTTCTCGACATCGATGGAGCGCACGCACACGAGCGGGCCGCGCTGAGTGGGCTCGATGGGCGTGACGAGGGTGGCCTCGAGCTCGATGAGCCCGTCGATCAGGCGGGTGTTCAGCCCGCGGACATGGGCCTCGATCGCCGCGACGCCCACCTCCTCGATGATGGACATCCCGGCAACGCCTGCGTAGATGTTCGGCACGGGTGGCGTCCCAGCATCAAACCTTCGGGCGTCGCTGGCCGGGGAGTAGTCCGAGATGTCCATCTTGAAGATGTCCTCGTCGGCGAACCAACCGGTCTGGGTCGGCGTGAGCCCGGGGAGCAGCTCGCGGCGAACGTAGAGGAAGCCCAACCCGGCAGACGCTAGGAGGTACTTGACGGTGCCGCCTGTGACAAAGTCGACACCAAGAGCGCGTACGTCGAGATCGATTGCTCCGACCGCCTGATAGCTGTCGGCGAGCACGAGCGCGCCGCACTCATGTGCCAGCCGAGCGATCTCGGCGATATCCTGGCGGTGCCCTGTGCGATACGAGATCGTCGCGCAGCACACAAGCGCGGTGCGCCCGTCGATCGCCTCGGCGTATGCCTCGAGCGGGATGCTTCCGTCAGGCCCCGGGCGGACGTGAACGACCTCGGCACCGCGAAGCTCCTGGGCGTGCGCGATCTGGCCGACGGTCGGGAACTCGTACTCGGACACGACGATCCGCGGACGCTTGGCGAGGTCGAGCGCGCTGACGATTGCGCTCATGCCCTGGCTTACAGAGGTCGTCACAGCGACCTCAGCGGGCGCCGCGTGCAGGAGCCGGGCAAATGAGCCCCGGGCGGCTTCGGCGCGCTCGACCCAGTGCTCCCACTCGGCCCCGTTTGCATCCCAACCGGCCAGGTACTCCGCGTAGGCGGCCCTCACCCGGTGCGACAGCGCACCCTGGGAGCACGCGTTGAGGTACGTCGTCGTCGCGAGGATCGGGAATTCGTCCCGGATCGCCGCACCGACGCGGCCGGTCGGAAGGGTGGCGCTCATCCCGCTCGATCGTATCCTCAAACGGGTGACAGCTCCGTTCGTGCGGCTTGTTACGTTCGCCGCGATCAGGAGAGCCTGGCCATCGACCAGGGAATCGACGGACGAGGACTGACGCCGAGGCTCGCCTGCGGGAGAGTCCCGCCGCGTGGTCGCCTTAGGCGGCCGCGTCGGGAACGTCGGGAATGTCCTCGAGCACCGCCTCGATCATCTCCTCCAGTTCGAAGCTCGAGTGGACATCGGCGATGTGCTCCTGCGCAAGCGCAACGATCGTCTCGACGTCGGGCGCCGAGACGACGAACTCGCAGGCCGCCTCGACGCAGCTCCAGCGCTTGCCCACGTCGTAGTTAGCCCGCCTCGACGCCGACCACGAAGTCAATCGTGGGGTCGAGGATCTGCTCGATCAGTGTCTCGTCGGGCGTGACGCCCATCTCCCGGCAGCGGTTGCGATAGTGGCGCACCTTCATCGTCTGGTACTTCCCGAGATCGAGGCCCGGAACGGCCTTCTGGTACTCGACCAGCCCCACGATGTTGCCGCGGTAGGCATTGAACACCTCGTGAACGAGCTCCTCGTACGACGGGTCCTTCTCGATCAGGATCCGACAGGCCTCAGTCCCGAACGTGATGTGGCGGCCCTCGTCGGCAAGGATCAGTTTGAAGCCCCGGTTCAGCGTCGGGAACGCACCCCACAGCGCCGTCGAGTCGATCACGATCTCGTAGGACGGCATCGTGAGCACGCCCTCGACGAAACCGTTGTACGCAGCGGAGAACTGGACGAACGCCCGCTCGATGTCGGCCTCGTTGCCCCCGTGGACTGCGTCCATCAGTCGACCGCCGTAGTTGGGCAGCGCCTCGTACATGACATCGCGCACCTCGAACCGTCCCGAGGGATCGATTGTCTTCCCGCGGACGAGGAAGTGAGGCGCGACCTCCTCCGGATCGAGGATCCCGACGACCTGCTCGTGCCAGCGCATGAAGAATTCCGCGTGCTTCGCCTCCTCCATCAGGAAGGTGGAGAGGAACATCGTCCAGTCGAAGCGGCGCAGCGCTTGGGCGCCGGCGAGCATCGGCACCAGCTCGTCGGTGACGGCCTGCTCGCCCGCCAGGAACCGGATCGTAACCCCGAGCAGGCCCTTCTGCTGCTCGGGTGTGACGCGATGCCAGTCGGCCGCGTCCTGGGTGAAGTCGAGATCCTCGACGCTCCAGACCTTGCGGATCGCCTTCTCGTACTTGCGGTAGATCGGTCCGGCGAGCATCTCGCGACTAAAGTGGAACTTCCTCAGGATCTCGGGGTCTGCAGGCATCGTCAACGTCCGAGGTAGGCCTTGCGGAGATCTTCATCCTCCAGAAGGTCGGCAGCAGCGCCTTCGAGTACAACCCGACCGGTCGAGAGAACATAGCCACGGTCGGCGATCGAGAGGGAGACGTTTGCATTCTGCTCGACCACAAGCATTCCGACTCCGGCGTCGTTGACCTGCTTGATGATCTCGAAGCTCCGCTCGACGAGCACCGGTGCGAGCCCCATCGAGGGCTCGTCCATGAGCAGCAGCTTTGGCTTCGACATGAGTGCGCGACCCATCGCGACCATCTGCTGCTCTCCGCCCGACAGCGTTCCCGCAAGCTGCGCACGCCGTTCGTACAGCAGTGGGAAGAGGCTGTAGACGCGCTCGAACTCGTCCCGCAGGTCGGCCTTCGGGCGGAGGTAGGCGCCCATCTCGAGGTTCTCGAGCACGGTCATCGGGCCGAAGAGGCGGCGGTTCTCCGGGACGATCGCGAGCCCACGCTTGATGCGATGGGCTGTTGGCAGCTTGGTGACGTCCTCGCCGTTCAGCAGCACACGCCCTGTGCGGGGCTTCACGATCCCAAGGATCGTCTTTAGCGTCGTCGACTTCCCTGACGCATTGCCTCCAAGAAGGCAGACCAGTTCACCGGCGCGAACAACCATGTTGGAGTCCTGGAGGATGTGGATCTGCCCGTAGTACGTGTTGATCCCCTCAAGCTCGAGAAGAGGTGGCGCTGGCGACTCGGTGGTGCTCATTTCCGGGCCATGCCCCCCGTACCGAGATACGCCTCGACAACCTTCGCATCGGTTGCCACCTGCTCGAACGTACCCTCGGCGATCTTGATGCCGTGGTCGAGTGCGATCACGCGGTCGGAGATCCCCTCAACGACATGCATGTCGTGCTCGATCACGAGGATCGTGTAACCGCCCTCGGTGCGCAGCTGGCCGATCAGTGCCGTGATCTCCTGTGTCTCCTTCGGATTCATTCCCGCAGCCGGCTCATCGAGGAGCAACAGCCGCGGGTTCGTCGCTGTCGCGCGCGCGATCTCGAGCCGCCGCCGATTCGCATAGGAGAGCGAGTACGCGGGCTGATCCCAGCGATACCCCATCAACCGCTCACCGAAGAACGCGAGCCGCTTCTCGGCGAGCGCTCGGATTTCGGCCTCCTCGCGACGCATCCCGGGGGTGCGAAGCATCGCCCGCAGCGGCCCCGCTTTCGTGTGCCCGTAGGCCGCTGCCATCACATTCTCGCGTACCGACATGTTGAGAAACAACCGCAGCGTCTGAAATGTCCTGGCAATCCCACGACGGGTGATCTTGTGCGGGTCGAGCCCTTTGATCGAGCTTCCCTCGAAGAGGATGTCTCCTTCGGTCGGCTGGTAGATCCCGGTAATGAGGTTGAACAACGTGGTCTTGCCAGCGCCGTTCGGGCCGATGACGGAGACGATCTCTCCCTCGTCGACATGCAGGTCAAGGCCATCGACGACCGTGAGGCCACCGAAGGCCATCGTGACGCCCTCGAGCTCAAGCAGGCTGGTCATACGATCTCGACCCGCCGCTCGCCGAGGAGACCGTTCGGCCTCACGATCATCAACGCGATCAGCATCACGCCCAGAAGGATGTAGCGCGTTGGCTCCGGGTGGGCGAGCATGACGTTCTCCCAAACGAACGCGCCGAAGTAGAGCGTGGGCACGAGCAGCACCAGTCGGAGCCAGCCACCGAGAACCGTGAGCAGGAGTATGAGTGCGATGAGCGACACGTAGGCCACGGGTGGCACCCACGTTTCGAGACGGATCGGCACGACAACCCATTCCGAGACCCAACTCGCGATCCGGCCGGTGTCCTCACCGACGATGCCGCTCACCCACGTCGGATCGAGCGCCTTCACGATCGTGTGCACCACGACGCCAAAGACGGCCACCCCACCCGCAACCACAGCGAGCCGTCGGGAGAGACCGAGCGCGCCTACGAGACCGAGCGCCGCACCAGCGTAGAACAACATGCGCGCGTCGCCGGGCTCGCGCAAGAGCTCAAGTACGACGCTCACGATGATCGCACCGAGAACGACCCCGATTTGACTGCCCGAACCTCCGAGAATGACCATCGTGTAGATCGTGATGAGGAGCGCGAACGAGAAGGATTGCGGGAACACGCTTGCGTTCAGGGAGGCGAAGAGCACCCCGGTAAGCGACGCAACCGCCGCGCCGAACGAGAAGGCCATCAGCTTCAGCGCACCCACGGGCATTCCCATCACCTCGGCCGCGAGCGGATCCTCGCGAAGCGAGCGCCACGCCCGACCGGTGCGCGAGTGATTAACGAGGTGGAGTAAGACGAAGACGACCGCGAACACCGCAAGCGCGATGTAGAGATAGGCGGCGCTGAAGATCCCCTCATGTGAGACGGCGATCTCGTTCCCCGCAACCGAGAGAGGATCGACATTGAGGATCCCGTTCGCTCCGCCCGTGAGATTCTTGCCACCGATGCTGTCGCCGTTGATCATCACGGTTCCAAACATCTGTAAGAAGAACAGCGTCACGATCGCGAGGTAGTCCCCCACGAGACGGCGCGAGGGGAGCCCAACGATGTATCCGAGCAGCGCGCCGACGATGACGACGATCGGAACCACCGCAAGCGTCGGGAGGTGGAGGTCGTACTTGTCGGAGGAGAGGAATGCGTACGTGTAGGCGCCGATGCCGTAGAAGGCGACGTACCCAAGGTCGAGCAGGCCTCCCCAGCCCACGACCACGTTGAGCCCGAGCGCAAGGAGCATGTACACGACCGTGTCGAAGGCGACGCGACGGACGTACCCGCTCTCGAATCCGACGGGAAGTAGCGCAATCACGCCGAGGACAAGGACGAGCCACGACCACCACGGTGCGCTTCGCAGTCGCGCTTCGACGGAGCCGACCAGGCCCGCGCGATCGGAGCTCCGCTCGCCGTGCCGGGCCACCCACTCGTCCTTACCGACCGCCGGACCTGTGGTTCCCTCAGTGACGTCGTGTTTCGGGGTGTGATCCGTCATCAGACCTTCTTGATGTCAGCCCGGCCGAAGAGGCCTTGGGGACGGAAGAGCATGAAGAACACGAGGATCCCAAAGACGAAGAGGTCTGACCAGCGCGTTGAGACGTACCCCTGTGTGTACGCCTCGGCCATACCAAGAATGAGACCTCCGGCCATCGCGCCAGGGATCGAGCCGATCCCGCCGATCACAGCGGCAGTGAAGCCCTTCAGGCCCACGATGAACCCGATCGTGACCGTCGTCGGCACTCGGAGCGCAAACAACACACCGGCGGCGCCGGCGAGCGCCGACCCGAGCACAAAGGCGAAGACGATCACCCTGTCGACATCGATCCCCATCATCGCCGCGGCCTCGCGGTCGTGCGATGTCGCCTGCATCGCTTTCCCCATGCGTGTGCGGCGGACCATGAACCAGAGGAGAAGCATCAAGACGAACGCCGAGACGACGGTAATGATCCTCAGCAGTGGCACCTTGACGTTCCCGATGCTGAACCCTTCGAAGTACAACGCGCCCTCCGAGAGGGAGAAGGATTCGTAATCCCGAAACTCGGCGCCGAAGAGCAGCTGCATCGAGTAGGTCAGAAAGAAGGACACGCCAAGCGCGCTGATCAGCGGCGCAATCCGCGGCGCCTCGCGGAGCGGGCGGTAGGCAAACCGCTCGATGGTGACCCCGAGCACAGCGCACCCGGCCATCGAGCCCAGCATGATGAGGATGAGTAGGAGCCACACCGGGACGATCGGATCTGCCGGCCCGCCTAGTGCCTGAAGGAGACCGAAGCCGATGAACGACCCCACCATGAAGACGTCGCCGTGGGCGAAGTTGAGGAGCTTGAGAATCCCGTAGACGAGCGTGCCGGTCTCGCCCAACAGCCTGCCGCAGCCCGACGTTCAAGTGAAGGCGAGAGGAATTGGTGCGGATCCCCCGGCGACCATGGAGGACGCGCTTG
>JANNQQ010000149.1:0-3979 GCA_031400835.1 Actinomycetes bacterium
TCGAGGTGTAGACGACCCCGATCAACAGATGATCGATCAGGTTCTCACCCACAGGTAGATCGACAATCGGCTCGATGCCGACGTCGCGGAGATGGTGGGCCGGCCCGATCCCGGATTGCAGCAACAGGCGCGGCGAATCGAAGGCGCCGGCGCAGAGGACGACCTCACGGCTCTCGATGCGTCTTGACGTCCCGCCACCGAACGGGCTGGCCACGACGCCGGAGACAACGCCGCGAGGATCGATGAGCAGCCGCTCCACGACGGTCTCGGAGATCACGGTGAGGTTCGGGCGGTTCGCGACGGGCGCTACGAAAGCCTGGAACGAGTTGTTCCTCCGACCGTTAAGGATCGAGGATCGGTTCCACCCCGACCCGTCGAGGTTCCCCGAGTCGAAGAAGGCGTTGTACGCAAGGCCGGCCTGCTCGGCCGCGACGAGAAAGACCTCCGAGAGAGGGTTGTTGTTGCTGAGGACAGAAGGGCGGAGCACCGTCTCCATCTCCTCGTAAGCGCTTCGGACCGCTTCCCAGCCCCAACCGGCGACGGCCCAGGCGTCGAAGTCGTCGGCGGCGCCGCGGAGATAGACCATCCCGTTGATGCTGCTCGTCCCGCCGAGGACCCGACCTCGCGGCATCTGGTGCACGCGACCCGCCGTTCCCGGTTGTGGGGCCGACTGGTAGCCCCAGTCGACGTCCGAGCCCCAGAGCTTGAAGTACTCGATCGGTGAGGTGATCTCATGACGATCGTCGGCGCCCCCCGCCTCGATCAAGGCAACTGACACATCGGGGTTATCCGACAGCCGGCGGGCCAGGGCACACCCTGACGAGCCCGCCCCCACCACCACGTAGTCGTACGAAGCGCTCACGTCTCGCCCTCCTTCTCGACAAACGGCATCTGGTGACGCACCGTCATGTGCTCCATGGGAGCCGACCGTCGTCGTCCCCCCAGCTCGGGATCGCAGCCTGCAGCGGATCGTCGATCCACAGGAAGCGGCCGGTCACATCACTGTCCACGATGTCGAGAACGAGCTTGGCGGCCTTCTCGACTGGATCCCCACCCGTGCTGCCGACCCATTCGACCCACTGGGCGTAGTCGGCGGCGATGTCGCCGAGCTCCTCGACCTGCGAGTGGATGTCTGCCCACATCTCGGTCTTGAGATCCCCCGGATGGATGACGTTTGCTGTCACGCCGCTCCCGGCGAGCTCGGCGGCGAGATGACGCGTGAACTGGTTCAGGCCCGTCTTCGAGGTGGCGTAGGCGCTGTTCAGGATCCCAGGCGGGTGGAGGGAAGCGGCCGACGAGACGTTGATCACTCGACCCCAGCCAGCCTCGATCATCGCTGGAACAAACGCGCGACAGGTGAGATAGGCCCCGACGAGGTCGACCATGACGGTCCTGATCCAGTCGCTCGGATCGGAGTCCACGATGAGCGAGATCGGCCCGAACATTCCGGCGGCGTTCACGAGCACCGTGGGCGCGCCAAGGTCGCGAGTGACGGCCTTATGCAGGCGCAACACGCTCTCGGGATCGCTGACGTCGGTGCTGTATTGAGGCGCCGAGCGACCAACCGCGACGACCGTCAGGCCGCGCGCCTCGAGCGACGCTGCGATGGCCTTGCCGACGCCGCTCGTGCCGCCGGTGACGACCGCGATGGCCCCTCCGGTCACTTCGCCGCCGTCTCCAGGTGAAAGATCTCGCTCATGAACACCGCGTCGACCTGGCCGTCGTCGTTGAACGCGATCAACGGCTTGAACTGCTCGGCCCACCGGTCGTGGATCTCCGACTCCCACAGCCGGTCGAACGCACCCTCGTCCAGGATCTCAGCGTAGTAGAAGACGATTGGATCGGCTTCAAAGGCCGTGAGGCGGGCAATCCCAAGCCGCTCGAACTCAGCGACGAGCTCCGGCCAGATGTTGTCGTGCCGCTCGACGTACTCACCGAGCGCGCCTGGCCGGAGCTCGATGCTGTACGCCCGTCGAATCGAACTCTCGGTCGTGCTGGTCTCGAGGTGGAACATCTCCCGCACATCGCCGGCATCGACCTTGCCCTCGGCATTGAATGCCATCAGAGGCTTCATCAACTCTGCCCAGCGGTCATGCACCGGTGTGTTCCAGAGACGATCCCACGAGTCTTCCTCGCGAATCTCCGAGTAGTAGAAGACGACAGGGTTGGTCTCGAACGCGGTCATCGTGGCGATGCCGCTCCGTTCGATCTCGTCGACGAGGTCGGGCCAGATGTTGTCGTGGTGATGCACGTACTGCTCGAGCGCTCCCGGCTCGAGACGAAGGGTGAACGCGCGCCGGATCATTCGTCTACCTCCCTGTCGGTGATTGGTGCTCCGGTGCTCGGACCTAGCGCCGCGACCCGAGAATGGACAGCAGGTGGTCGCGTAGGAGGATCGTCTCCGAGACGTTGTCGCACTCGTTGCACCGCTCCCAGTCGACCCAGACGTACTCGACGGCGAGATAGCCGTCGTACCCGACCGCGCCGAGCTGATCGACGACGCGCCCGAAGTCGAGCTCGTTCTGGCCCATCGGAGCCTGCAACCGGCCCTGCGTGGCGCCACGGGCGTGGTAGTGCCTCGTGTGCGGGATGAGAGTGTCGGCGTCTGCCTGCGCAAACCCCTGGTAGGCGAAGTGCGTGTGGTCGAGCGTGAGCGTCAAGCCCGGCGTGAGCTCGCACAACCGAAGCGCATCCGCAGGCGCCGCGACGACGGAGCCTACGTGCGGCTCGATCGACAACGTGACACCGACGGCGGCCGCCTCGTCGACACGCCACCGGAGCTCGACAGACGATCGCTCGAGACTGGCGTCGTGGCTCTCCCCATCCCAGGCGATCCCCGGGAGCATGGTCATCCCGGTCACGTCAAGCGCAGCCGCCAGACCGAGGATGTCGCGGAAGAGCGACGCCGCCTTTTCGCGCTCGCTCGAGTCGGGGTGGTTCGGGGCGAGCGTCTCAAAGTCCGTCCACGGGATCAGGAACAGATCAGCGATCTCCAATCCTCGACCGCGGATCCGTTCGTCGATCCGACCAGCCCATTCGCGCGGGTTCTCCCGCACGACCTCCGGTCGCACGTGCGAGCGATTCCCCATCAACCCGATATCGATCGCTCCGAAACCGAGCATCCGTACGAGGTCGCAGACCTTCTCGTGCTCGAGCAACGGGAAACTGTGATCGCCGCACGCCAACCTCATGACGCGGCCTCGAATCCATCGTGTCCTAGCTCGTCCATCATCGCCTTCTACCCGGCTACCGCGGCACGGGCCGCGACTGCCACAGCACCCGCATCGGGAATCAGTTCGTCCTCCAGCTCCGGGGTGTACGGCACGAGGAGGTGATCGGGAAGGCTAAGGATCTGCGTTCGCCCGATCGGAAGCGACCCGGCCAGCGCAAGACGTGACACAAGGCTCGCGCCCCAGCCAGCATCGTGGAGCTGCTCCTCGACGATCACGAGCGCGCCCGTGCGGTTCACGCTCGCCTCGACCGTCGCCTGATCGAACGGCCGCAGCCAGCGGAGGTCGACGACCTCAGCAGAGATCCCCTCATTCTCGAGCATCGCCGCTGCCTGGAGCGCCCGATCGAGCATCAACAGCGTCGCGACGATCGTGACGTCTGTCCCTTCGCGCTCGACGTGCGCCTTGCCCACCTCGGCGATGTTCGCGTCGCTGCGGTCGACCGGGCCCTTGCGCCCGTAGAGGCCACGGTGCTCGAAAAAGAGGACAGGATCGTCTTCGCGAATCGCAGCGCGCAGCAGCGAATACGCAGAGTTGGGTGTCCCTGCCGTGACCACCTTCAGCCCCGGAAGCGCCATGTACCACGACTCCCCGGTGGCGGAGTGCTGAGTCCCAAATCGACCCGACGACCCACCGATCGAGCGCACCGTCACCGGAACCGTGCACTGGCCACCCGACATGAAGCGAAACTTCGGGAGCTCGTTCACGATTGCGTCGCCGGCAGTGGGCAGGCACGCCGCCAACCCAAG
>JANNQQ010000150.1:0-3772 GCA_031400835.1 Actinomycetes bacterium
CGCGCGGCGCAAGAGAGTCGAGGATCGAATGGAGCGCCTCGCGTTGGAGCGATACCTCGGCGGCCTCATCCGGGAGCGGTGCGGTCTTGTCCGTGAGGAAGTGACCAAACTCGGATTCGTCGTCATCACCCACCGGCTTCTCTAGAGACACGGGTATTTGAGCGCTCCTACGGATCTGCTCGACCTCCTCGAGCGCAAGCTCAAGCTCGGCCGCAATCTCGGTGAGAGTCGGTTCCCGGGCCAGCTCGCCGCGGAGCTTGCGCTCTGCTCGGTTGATCTTGTTGAGCTTCTCGACCACGTGCACCGGCATCCGGATCGTCCGCCCTTTGTCGGCGATCGCCCGCGCGACGGCCTGGCGGATCCACCAGGTCGCATACGTCGAGAACTTGTACCCCTTGCGCCAGTCGAACTTCTCAGCCGCGCGAACGAGCCCCAGTGTGCCCTCCTGGATCAGATCGAGAAACGGGAGACCCTGGTTGCGATATCGCTTCGCGATCGAGACAACGAGGCGAAGGTTGGCCTCGACCATGGCCTGCTTCGCAGAGTGGTCACCCGCCTCGATCCGCTTTGCGAGCTCAACCTCCTGGGCGGCGGTGAGCAACGGCACCTTCCCGATGTCCTTGAGAAAGAGCTGCAACGTGTCCGTCGAGATCTCGGCCTCGGCGTCCCACTCATGGAGATCCGGCTCCTCCACCGAAGCGGTAACCACCTCGATTTGCTCAAGCTCGATCGCGGTGTAGAACGCATCGAGCTGCCGTGCATCAAGGCCGAGCTCGTCAAGTGCAAGGGCGAGCTCCTCCGCGTCAAACCGTCCCGCGGCGCGACCGCTCTCCAGCAGCGCGAGGGACTCCTCCGAGCCAAGGATGCCTCCAGGCACCTCGGTCGCGCCCTCCGGCTCGTGCGTTCCGCTCAGGATGACCCCTTTCCGTCGCGTGCGCCGACACCGTAGCCATCGGAGGAGATGGCGTCAAAGATCACAATGTTCCAGAGCCTGTGCCTTAAACCCCCGCGGCCTTCAGGGTCGCCAGGTACTTGGCGGCCTCGCGTGCGAGTGGAGTCCGCGGCTCGACGTTCTGCGCCAGCCGGAACTGCCGCTTCGCTTCGTCGAGCGACCCAGACCACAGCAGCAGCAAGCCGAGATGGAATCGTACGGTGGCTGCGCGCGGGAAGCGCTTCGTGAGTGGGCCAAGTTGAGAGAACGCACGTGCCGGAGCGGCCTTGTCAAAGAGCCCTACGGCCGCAGCGGCCTGCGCCTCGGGATCGGTGGGCGTTCGCGAGGCCGCGTCGCGGTAGACGCGCTCGGCGGACAGCTGCCGACCGAGGCGCTGGAGCGCCGCACCATAGTGAAGCTTTCCCCCCAGCGACTCATGCGACTCCCGCTCGAGCGCCCGAAGCTGCCTCGCAGGTGTCAGCCCACTGAAGCCATCGGGCAACGGCGCAGTCGCAACGAAGATCGGCAGGTTAGGGGCGAAGCGGGGAAAGAGGAGGTTGTCCGCCGTCACCGCGTAGAGCGTGTCCGGTTCGGCCTCTGCCGCGGCCTGCCAAGCCTCGGTCGCTCCCGGCTCTCCGGCCCAGAACTCGGCGAGCCCGAGATGAAGCTGCACCACGGCACTCCCTGGATGGAGAGCTGCCAGCCGATTGAGACGATCGAGGGTGGCGTCCGGCCAGCGCGCGTAGGCCGTTCCGACCCGAGCCTCAAGAGAACCGTACGCCGCGAAGAGCTCGCCCGCCTCGGCCAACCGACCCGACAGATACAGCGCCTGCGCACGTCGAAGCTCGCGCGCCTCACGGTCTTCTCGGACGCCGAGATCGAGGGCGAGTGGCGGGCGCCCCTCGCGAATCTCGGTTGTCGGGGTAACGACCGACGAGGGTCGCTCACCCTGCAGAACGCCGACGGCGATTGCGCCCCCTGCGGCAACACAGGCTGCGAACGACGTGGTGACGAACACACGTGTGCGCGCCGTCATCGCTTCGGCTCGATTCTCGCTGCAGCGACGCGCGGCTCAACCAGGCTGTGTACGGCTCGCTCCACACGGTCAAGGTAGCCGGGAAGAAACCTGGGCGGCGCACGTTGCAGCATGTGCCGAGCCACGGTCACAGGGATCATCCGAGTCGCTATATTCTTGAAAGTAATGCCGACGTACAGAGAACTCCTCAACGAGGTCAAGAGCGGGATCATCGAGATCTCGACCACCGACCTGCACGAGCGCGTTGATGCGGGCACCGCCCCGATCGTGCTCGACGTGCGCGAGAACGAGGAGTGGCAAGAAGGGCACGTTCCGGGTGCGATTCACGTCGCTCGCGGAAATCTCGAGTCCCGGATCGAAGCACTCCTACCCGACCGTGGCGCTGAAATCGCCGTCATCTGCGCCGCGGGCTCCCGGTCGGCGTTTGTTACACAGACCCTCGGAGAGCTCGGATATACAGACGTCGCGAACGTTGCCGGCGGGTTCTCCGACTGGAAGCGCAACGGCTTCGACTACACCACCCCACGCTCACTCACGCCGGCGCAGCGCTCGCGCTACGCGCGCCATCTCCTCATCCCCGAGGTCGGCGACGCGGGACAGCAGCGACTACTCGACTCGCGCGTGCTTCTCATCGGAGCTGGCGGGCTTGGGTCGCCCGCCTCCCTCTACCTCGCCGCCGCGGGCGTTGGCACGATCGGCATCGTCGATGGCGATGTCGTCGACGACTCGAACCTTCAGCGGCAGATCGTTCACTCGACGAAGCGGCTTGGTGAGCCGAAGGTTCTCTCGGCCAAGGAGACGATCGAGGCGCTCAACCCTGATGTCACCGTCGTCCCGTTCCAGGAGCGGCTTACATCCGAGAACATCGAGGCGATCCTTGCGCACAAGTGGGACGTCATCGTCGACGGCACCGACAACTTCCCCACGCGCTACCTCGTGAACGACGCATCGGTGTGGCACTCGATCCCGGTCGTCCATGGCTCGATCTACCGCTTCGAGGGTCAGGCCACGGTCTTCGATCCGCGTAACGGCCCGTGCTACCGCTGCCTCTATCCGACACCACCGCCGCCCGAGCTTGCTCCGAGCTGCGCCGAGGGCGGCGTGCTTGGAGTGCTTCCCGGCATCGTCGGCTCACTCCAGGCGAGCGAGGCACTGAAGCTTCTGCTCGGCGTCGGCGAGACACTCGCAGGACGACTCCTGCTCTTTGACGCGCTGCACACCTCCTTCGACGAGGTCTCGGTCCGCAAGAACCCGTCGTGCCCGGTGTGCGGCGAGCACCCGTCGATCACCGAGTACATCGACTATGTCGAGTTTTGCTCAGCGCCGGTTCACGCATGAGCGTCGGAGTCCGCATCCCACCTACGTTGCGCTCCGAGGTCGGGGGCGCCCGTCAGGTAGAGGCGATGGGAACGACCGTGCGCGAGGTTCTCGACCATCTCGCCGAACGATTTCCAGCACTCGGCACGCAGATTCTTGTGGACGGTGAGATCGCACCGTTCGTCAACGTCTACCTCGGTGGCGAAGACGTCCGGACACTCGACGGACTCGAAACGGCCGTTACCGACGGCCAGACCGTGATCCTTCTCCCCGCGATGGCCGGAGGCGCTCCGCGACCGGCCTCGGGCCTGCGCGTCGCCTCGAACGTGCTCGATCTCATCGGTGACACCCCGCTCGTCGAGCTGCAGAAGCTCTCTCCCAAGCCCGAGGTGAAGCTCTATGCAAAGCTCGAGGGACAGAACCCGAGCGGCTCGATCAAGGATCGCGTCGCGAAGGGAATGATCGACGCAGCCGAAGCCGCAGGTGAG